>JASLJL010000492.1 GCA_030152405.1 Gordonia sp. (in: high G+C Gram-positive bacteria)
TCTCCGCTGCCCGAGGTGGGAGTCACGGTTCCCCGCGACGGCGAGTCGCCGCTGCGGGCTCATGTGCGCCGACTGCGCGAGTTCTACGACTGGGCCTCCGCAGGCCGCTCCGGAGCGCCGCTCATCGAGCGGGCGTTCACCTGGATCGACGAGAACTTCCCCGCCGACGAGTCCGATCCCGTCCTGACCTGGGGCGACGCCCGCATCGGCAACATCATGTATCGAGACTTCACCCCCGTCGCCGTCCTCGACTGGGAGATGGCCACCGTCGGCCCCCGCGAGCTCGACATCGCGTGGATGATCTTTCTGCACCGCTTCTTCCAGGACCTCGCCGAACTCGCCACCCTCGACGGACTGCCCGACTTCCTGACGCGGGAGGACGTCGCGGCCGAGTACGAGCGGCTCACCGGCCACGCCCCGCGCGACCTGGACTTCTACATCACCTACTCGGCGCTGGTGCACGCGGTGATCATGTTCCGCATCAACTGCCGCGCCATCCACTTCGGGCAGGCCGCCGAACCCGCCGACCCGGACGACATGATCCTGCACCGCGCCACCGTCGAAGCGATGATGGCGGGGACGTATTGGCCTGTCGACTCCGATCGAGGAGCAGAAGAGTCGGCTCGCGGAACGGAGGAGGCATGAGCCATACAGCACTGTCGGAGATGGACGACTACCCGATCAACAAGATCGCCGAGGTGGACAGGCACGTCGGTACGTCGGACCGGAACTTCTACGACCGCTATTACTTCAACTGCCACGGCGACATGCGAGGCGACACCGCGGAACCGTGGCTGATCGTCGGGCTGGGCGTGTACCCGAACCTCGGTGTGGTCGACGGCTTCGCCGTGGTAAGACACGGTGACGATCACATCGTGGTCAGCGCGTCGAAGGCGTTGGGCGACAATCGGAACGACCTCGGCGTCGGACCGCTCCGCGTGCAGGTGCTCGACGGCCTGCAGCGTCTTCGAGTGTCACTCGAGCCCGGCCACGGCGACATGTCGTTCGATCTCGTCTTCGATGCCGAGGGGCCCGCCGCGCTCGAACCCCGTCACTATCAGCGACAGTTGGAACGGGTCACGTTCGACACCATGCGCTTCGTCCAGTCGGGCGCCTGGACCGGCTCGCTGACCGTCGACGGGGAGAGCTTCGACGTCCAACCCGACACCTGGCGCGGCAACCGGGACCGTTCCTGGGGAGTGCGGCCGGTCGGCGAGGCCGAACCGCCCGGTCGTCGTGCCGCCGAGACCGACGCGACGTCGTTCTTCTGGATCTACTCGGTGATGCGGTTCGAGGAGTACACGATCGTCGTGATCGTGCAGGAGTTGCGCACCGGCGAGCGGATCATGGGCGACGCCCGACGCGTCTGGAACGACCCTGCGCGCGAACCCGAGTGGCTCGGTCGCGTGGAGCACGACGTCGAGTTCATCTCCGGTGGACGCGAACCCTCCGGCGCCACACTGCGTTTCGTCAAGCCGTCGGGCGAGACGACATCGGTGCGCTGCGAGCCGAAGGTGGCCAACTTCATCGGTTTCGGCACCGGCTACGGGTTGGAGCAGGACTGGCGGCACGGCATGTGGCAGGGGGACGAGAAGGTCGAGGCGGTGCGGAACAAGGTGTCCGAGCTGGACCCGACGATGAAGATGTTCTGCCCGATCGATCACTACTCGACGTTCACGTACACCGACGGAGACTCGGTCGTCGTCGGTGACGGACTGTTCGAGTTCGCCGTCATCGGACCGCACGATCAGTACGGCTTCGCCGAATACATCGACGTTGCGCCGTGACTTCGCGCGGGTGGTACCGCTGAGCGTCGCCGAGGTCCTCACGAGCATCGGTCATGCTGAGCGGTGCCACTCGCGCGATCTGCGACAGGTCAGGCCATACCGCGGCGAACGGCGAGCACGAAGTCGGCCATGTGCGTGATGAGTTCGTCGACCGCGGCCGGGTCGGGACGGTAGTCGACACGATCGAGCTCGTCTCCGATGAGGCCGAACAGACCCCCGATCACCGCGAGTGCGATCGCGGCGGCGTTGTGCGGCAGGTCAGCGGAGAACCGTTCCCAGGTCGACACGACGAGCGCCGCCCCGCCGCGGCGGTTCTCCCGGCGCAGCTTGTCGATGCGCACGGTGATCCCACCGGCGACGCCGAAGGTGACGATGCCGACGCGCGGGTCGTCGGTCAGTGCGTGAGCGAGCGCGCCGACGAGTGCTCGAGTCGTGGTCTCCTCGTCCACGTCGTGCTCCGGAATCGCCGCGACGACCTGGTTGATGGTCCGATCCGTGCACCTGCGGAGCAGTGCGACATAGCACTCCTCCTTGGTGCGGAAGTGTTCGTAGAACGCCTTGTTGCCGACCTCTGCACGTTGACAGAGCTCTTCGATCCGCGTGTTGGCGAATCCGTCGGTGGCGAACATCTCGAGAGCTGTGTCGAGGAGCAGCTCGCGACGCCGTTCCGCCCGTTCGGCAGCATCGAGTCCCCGAATCACTCGTCCGGAATCGGGAGAAGTGCTCATCGTTCGCGCCACGGATCAAACCCTAACGCGGAGGGCGCCGCGTCCGTCTTGAGTTCTACGGAACTTCAGTTCTGCGGAACGGCGCATCCGTCCGGCCCACATGCGTCGCCGTCGGCGAGCAGCGTCGGTCCGGGCCGGTCGGCCCACGCCTTGTCGAGCGCCTGCGCGAACACCTCCGCGGGCTGAGCGCCGGACACCGCATACTTGCGGTCGAACACGTAGAACGGCACACCGCCGACCCCGAACTCCTGCGCCTGAGCCTCGTCGCGTCGCACGTCGTCGGCGTAGCGCGACTCGTCGTCGAGCACCTCGCGAACAGCCGCCTCGTCGAAACCCGCGTCGGTCGCCACCTGCACGAGACGCTCGTCGTCGCCGAACAACGGAGCCTGCTCAGCGAAGTTGGCGAGGTACAGCGCGTCGAGCATCTCCTCCTGACGCCCGAGCTCCTTCGCCCACTGGAGAAGCCGATGCATGTCGAACGAGTTGCCGTAGTCGCGACCCGACGTCACGTACTGCAGGCCTGCTTCATTGGCCGCGGCGCCGAGCTGCTGCTCGCCCTGCGCGGCCTGGTCGAGGGACCGGCCGTACTTGTGCGCGATGTGCTCCACCACGCTGCCCGACGTTCCCGCGGGGATGTTCGGATCCAGCTCGAACGACCGGTGCGTGACGGTCACCGACTCCGCATTCGCGAAGCCGTCGAGAGCGTCGTTGAAGCGCTTCTTCCCGAGGTAGCAGAACGGGCAGTTGACGTCGGTCCAGATCTCGACCTGCATGGGTGAAGCGCCTCCAAATGAGATGTACTCGAATCAGTCGTGTGCAACGCCGAGACGCACGCGGTTGTTCCCGGGCATGCGCAGGGCAAGCAACGCTCCCACCGCGGTCAGGACCACCGTCCACCAGAAGGCATCCCGGAACCCCGCGACGCCGGCGGCACCCGCGGTCAGCACGACGGCGACGATCGCGGTGCCGACCGATCCCCCGATCTGCTGGAACGTTCTGGTGATCATCGACGCATCGTGCTTCATGTCCGGCGGCAGGCCGACGAACGACGCGGACATGATCGGGCTCAGCAGCACCCCGAGACCGAGACCCCGCACGAACAGGGCGGTCATCAGCCACCACATGGGAGTGTCGACCTGTGCGAGCGCGAACGGAATCGTCGCGATCGCCACAACAGTGAAGCCACCGACCGCGACCCATCTGGCTCCGATCGCATCGGTCAGTCGCCCGCCGATCGTCCGGCTGGCCAGTGCGCCGACGCCCTGCGGGACGAGCACGAACGCGGCCGCGAGCACGGTGTCGCCGCGAATCTGCTGGAGATACAGCGGCAGCGCGAGCATCGCACCGAACGACGCCACACCGAAGAAGAACAGGGCGACGGACGATGACGCCACCGGTCCCCTGCCCAGCACTCGGACGTCGACGAGCATCGGGCGGTGGGACGTGAGGCCACGGATCACGAAGCCGCCGAGCAGCACCACACCGATCGCGGCCGGGATCAGAACGTCGGCGCGGACGACCCCCGCATGGACATTCGACAGCCCGAGAAGCACGCCGACGAGCCCTGGAGCGAGGAGCAGCAGACCGACCCAGTCGAGCGGCGTCCGGTCGTTCGAGCGGTCGTCGGGGATTCTGTTCGACAGCGCCAGTGCCACCAGGCAGACCGGGACGTTGACGAGGAACAGCCACCGCCAGTCGAGCCAGTTGAGGATCACGCCGCCGACGACGGGTCCCAGAATCGGACCGAGCGCCGTCGGGACACTCACCATCGCGACGAGCCGACCGAGAGCAAGGCCGCCGCTCGCCGCGACGAGAACGGACGTCATCAGCGGGAACAGCAGTCCCGCCCCCAACCCCTGCAGAACGCGGAACACGATGAGCGCGTGGATGTTCCAGGCTGCCGCGCACAGCACGGAGCCGAGCAGGAACACGGCGAGACCGGTGCGCCACACCGTCCGAGATCCGAATCGCATGGCCGACCAGCCGGCGAGTGGGACAGCGACGGCGAGTGCGAGCAGGTAGCCGGTGTTGGTCCAGCCGATGGTGTCGACGGAGGCCGACATCGCTGCGGCCAGGCGATCGAAGCCGATGGTCACGATGGTGGTGTCCAAGATCGGCGCGATCAGCCCGGCGATGACGGCGACCGCGACCCTCTTGGCTTCGGCAGGTATCGCGTCGAGCGTCTGAGTGCTCATGAGACCCCTTTAGATTCAGTTACGTATCTTAACTGCCGCCGACTGTAGGCCGATGAGATAA
>JASLJL010000522.1 GCA_030152405.1 Gordonia sp. (in: high G+C Gram-positive bacteria)
AGATCCTGCGCCGTGCCTTCGGCCTGGTGACCCAGCACGCCGACGACCTCGCGCTGGTGATGAGCCTCGAGATGGGCAAGCCGATCGCGGAGGCGAAGGGCGAGGTGACCTACGGCGCCGAGTTCCTGCGCTGGTTCTCCGAGCAGGCGGTCCGCATCGACGGGCGGTACACGACGGCGCCGGACGGCAAGTCACGCCTGGTCACGGTGAAGAAGCCGGTGGGGCCGTGTCTGCTCATCACGCCGTGGAACTTCCCGCTCGCCATGGCCACGCGCAAGATCGGCCCCGCACTCGCGGCGGGCTGCACCATGGTGGTCAAACCTGCGTCGGCTACTCCGCTGACGACACTTCTGTTCGCGCAAGTGCTGAAGGAGGCCGGGGTGCCCGACGGGGTGGTCAATGTGATCCCGACATCGAGCGCAGGCTCGACCACCGGGCCGCTGATCGCTGATCCCCGTCTGCGGAAGCTGTCGTTCACCGGCTCCACGCCCGTCGGGCAGACCCTGCTCGCGCAGGCGTCCGACAACGTGCTTCGAACGTCCATGGAGCTGGGCGGCAACGCGCCGTTCCTCGTGTTCGCCGACGCCGACATCGATGCCGCCGTCGAGGGAGCCGTCGCCGCGAAACTTCGGAACATCGGCGAAGCGTGCACCTCGGCCAACCGCTTCTACGTGCACGAGGACGTCGCCGACGAGTTCGCGCGCAAACTGGGGGAGGCGTTCGCCGCCAAGAAGGTCGGTCGCGGGACCGAACCCGAGATCGACCTCGGGCCGCTGATCGACGACGACGCCCAGCAGCGCGTGGCAGGTCTCGTCGACGATGCGGTCGGCAGTGGAGCGACGGTCGTCACCGGTGGCTCCGCCGTCGACGGTCCCGGCTACTTCTTCGAGCCGACGGTGGTGACCTCGGTGCCCGCGGACGCCCGACTGATGACCGAGGAGATCTTCGGACCGGTCGCGCCGGTCGTGCGTTTCAGCACCGACGACGAAGCGGTGAGGTTCGCGAACTCGACCCCGTTCGGGCTCATCGCGTACGCCTACACGACCGACCACGACCGCATCCTTCGACTCCCGAATCTTCTGGAGACAGGCATGCTCGGCATCAACTCGGGAGTCATCTCCAACCCCGCGGCTCCGTTCGGCGGAGTGAAGCAGTCCGGCCTCGGGCGGGAAGGCGGCTACGAGGGCATCGAAGAGTACCTCGAGACGGTGTATGTGAACATCGCTCTGACGTGAAACGACGCGGCCCGACCGCGAAAAGCGTCGTCGGGCCGCGTCCGATTCGGATCAGCTCAGGAGCGCGCGCCGCAGGGCTGCGATAGCGATGTCGAACCCGGCCTGAGCGCCGTTCGTTTCGCGCATCGAGTTGATCATCATGAAGTCGTGGATCACCCCGCCGATCCGCACGGCGGTGACGTCGTTGCCGGCCTCGCGCAACTTGGTCGCATAGGCCTCGCCGCCGTCGCGGAGGACGTCGGCCTCGGCGGTGATGACGGTGGCGGGCGGGAGCCCGGTCAGCTGGTCGATCGTCGCGCGCAACGGCGACGCATAGATCTCCTCACGCTGGGCCTGGTCCGTCGTGTACTGGTCCCAGAACCACTGCATTCCGTCGCGCCGCAGGAAGTAGCCCTCGGCGAACTGGTGGTACGAGTCGGTGTCGAAATCGGCCTCGGTGACGGGGTACAGCAGTACCTGCGCGGCGAGCGCCACGTCGCCGCGGTCCTTGGCCTGCAGTGCGAGAACGGCCGACATGTCGCCGCCGACCGAGTCGCCGCAGACGGCGATCCGGCTGCCGTCGAGCTGCTTGTCGGCGCCCGAGTTCACGACCCACTGCGCGACCGCGTAGTTCTGCTCGATCGCGACGGGGTAGCGGGCTTCGGGGGAGAGGTCGTACTCGGGGAAGACGACTGCCGCGCCGGTTCCGACGGCGAGTTCGCGGACCAGGCGGTCGTGCGTGTGCGCGTTGCCGAACACCCAACCCGCGCCGTGGATGTAGAGGATCACGGGGAGCGTTCCGGTGGCCCCGGCCGGGCGAACGATGCGGGTGCGGACCTCTCCGGTGGGACCGCCGGAGACGGTGGTCCACTCCTCGTCGATCTCGGGCAGGTCGACGTCGCCGGACTGGACCTCGTCGACCGCCGCGCGACCTTCGTCGGGAGTCAGTTCGAACAGGTACGGCGGGTTGGCCGTGGCATCGGCGAATGCCTGGGCAGCTGGCTCGAGAACTGGTGTGGTGCTCATGGCTTCTCCTTCATCGACAGCCGGAGAACGTGCGTTCTCCGGCTGATTGCTAGAGTAGGGGAACGGTCGTTCTCGCGCAAGAGGGAGTCACACATGGATGCGGATCAACAGCGGCGTGCGGTGCTCGACGCCGCCGAGCGTCTCTTCTATGGGCGCGGCATCCAAGCGGTCGGAATGGACGAGATCAGGAGTGCGGCCGGTGTCTCGCTGAAGGCGATCTACAAGCTGTTCCCATCGAAGGACGCCCTCGTCGCCGAGGTCCTCGACATCAGGGATCGACGCTGGACGAACGGCCTGCATCGCCACGTCGACGCGGCGTCCGAGCCGGAGGCGAAAGTACTCGCGATCTTCGACTGGCTCGACGAGATGTTCGCCGAGGACGACTTCCGCGGATGTTCGTTCATCAACAGCTACGGGGAACTGGGCGCCACCTCCTCGACGGTCGCCGAGGCGGCGCAACACAACAAGTCCTGCTACCAGGACGAACTGTCGGCCCTGGTCGCGGATGCAGGCCTGCCCGACCGCGTGGCGGTCCAGATCGGGCTGCTGACGGAGGGCGCGTTGACCACCGCCGCGATCCTGGGGCCCGACGGCGTCACCGACGGCGCGCGCGACGCCGCGCGCGTGCTCATCGACGCACAGCGCTGAGCGAGCCGCCGATCAGGCGACGGAGATGGTGATGGTTCCGCTGAACGTGCAGATCGCCGCGCCACTCGGATAGGCGACGGACAGGAGTGGGGTCCAGGTCACGAGCTCGGCGAGGCCCGATGTGCTCGTCATGACCACCCGGGGCGTCGCCAGGGCCTGACCGGAC
>JASLJL010000531.1 GCA_030152405.1 Gordonia sp. (in: high G+C Gram-positive bacteria)
AGCGCCAGCGGAGGACCCGTGTCGAAACCACACCTAGCCAACGGCACCTGGTTTCGACACGACGCCTCGCCTAGCGGCTCGGTGTCGGCTCAACCACCGTCTGCCGCTGGTTGAGCCGGGCCCGGAGCGCCAGCGGAGGACCCGCGTCGAAACCACACCCAGCGCACGGCACCCAGGTTTAGACACAACCACCGAACAACGCCGGGACCGGACACGAACAGCAGGTCAGTTGACCGGGCGGGAGACCTCGTAGGTGCCGTCGGAGTCCTTCACCGTGACGGTGACGTGCTTGTTCTCGCCGTTCACCTTCACCGAGCAGGTGAACGTCGTACCGGACTCCACCTTCTGGCCGTCCGGGCAGCTGACGTCCTTCACGTCCGAGATGCCGTAGCCGTCGGGCTCCGCCTGCGTCAGGATCTTCTGAACACCCGACTCGACCGCGGACTGCGAGAGCCCGCCCTGTCCCCACTTGGGCCAGACGAAGGCGGTCAGGAGAACGACCGCCGCAATGACGACGAGAACGCCGCCGATGATCGCGATCAGCTTGCCCTTGCCGCCCTTCGACGCTCCGGCGTTGCCGCCGTCCGCCGGGTTCGGGGCGTACGGATTCAGCGTCGCGTTGGCGTCTCCGGCACCCGGCGCACCGTACTGTGGCTGACCGGTCGCACCGTACGCGGGAGCCCCGTACTGCGGCTGACCGTAACCCGGCTGCTGCGGGACGCCCTGTTGCGGAGCACCGTACTGAGGGGCACCGTATTGAGGGGCCGCTTGCTGCGGTCCGGGCTGCCCGTACTGGGGCTGGCCGTAGGGCTGACCCGGCTGGGGCTGACCGTACGGGGCTTGACCGTACTGGGGCTGGCCCGGCTGCTGAGGCTGGCCCGGCTGCGGCTGACCGAACTGGGGTTGGCCCGCTTGAGGCTGACCGTACTGAGCGGTCGGGGCAGCCGGCTCCTGGGCGGTGTACGGCGTGGTCGGCTGCTGCGCCTGCGGTGACTGTTGAGGGGACGCGGGCTGCTGCACCTGAGTCGGCGGGACGATCACCTCGGTCGGCTGCGGCGGAGCGGGCGTCGCGGGCAGTTCCGAGATCGTGGTCGCGTCGGCGTTCTCGTTGTCGTTGGCGTTGTCGGCACCGGACAGATCCGGCCGCTGCACGATCGACGTGGCGTCGTCATTCGCGTCGGGCGTGTTCTCTCCCGCGTTGGTCGGCTCGTTACCAGTGGTCATCGCAGACCTCTCCTCGTCGATGGGATTGCCCGTTTCAGCGTCGGGTGTCAGGCTACCGCAGCGATGTGGCCAGGACGGGGACGAACCACGGTGTCACCGAGGTCAACTGATCTCGGAAGCGACCACGCCACGTCGAACGGCTGCGACCGCCCGTTTGGCCGCACCCGCCAGCGGATCGGCCGGGTCGACGCCGAGCCTGATCTGTTCGAGCAGGTCGATGACCTGGCGGTTCCAGCGGACGAAGTCGCCGGGCGACAGGAGGTTGCCCTGTGAACCCGCGGCCCCCAGCGCCTCTCGCAACGAACGCCCCGACGCCCACGCCGAGACGGCCGCGCAGAACCCCGTGTCGGGTTCACGCGTTTGAACGACTCCGTGTCGGTCCTGGACTCGATTCGTCGCCTCCCAGACCGCGAGGGTTCCCGTCAACGCATCGCGCAGCGCCACGTTCCCCGGCATCGAGTCGACGCCCCCGTACGACTCGCGTCGAGACACGAACAGGACCGACGACACGACCGCCGCGAGATCCGACGGCGACAGTCCGTTCCACACACCCGCCCGGATGCACTCGGCGACCAGCAGATCGCTCTCGCTGTAGATCCGACGCAGGACCGTGCCCGTCGGTGTCACACGCAGCGAACCGGCGCCGTCGTCTTCGAGGTAATCGAGCTCGGTGAGCACTCCGACGACGGCGTCGAAGTCGGTCTCCAGCTGCGACGTCCGTTCGTGAACGGCCTTCTCCAACGCCGCGACCTCGCGGTTCACTTTCGCTCGACGCTCCGACATGCGGTACAGATCGTCCAATCCCGCGGCCTTGTGCATCGGATGTGTCCGGAGCCTGCGACGGAGATCGTCCAGTTCGTAGTCGGGTTCCGCGGCCTTCTTCTTCACTCGACCACGGGGACGTTCGATCCCCGACTTCCTGAGCGTCGCGGCGATCTCGCGCCTCGCATGGCGCGATCGGGTGTCCGCATTCTTGGGGATCCGGATACCGCCGAGCGCGACGGGCGGATTGACGAAGTCGGACACCCCGATACGTCCGACCCAGCCGTCCTCGGAGAGCACGAGCGGCTTCGGGTCCGGGCCCTTCCACGCGGCCTCGAGAACGACCGCGACCCCGCGGTGCCTCCCGGTCTCGACCGCGATCACCTGACCGCGCGTCAACGCGCCGAGTTCCTCGGTGATCGCCTGCTCACCGTTCACCCGTCGCACGAACTTCTGTGCCCGCTCCTTGCGGCGGATGTCCTCGCGGAGACCGACGTACTCGGTGAAACGCTCCGGGTCGACGCCGTGACTCGCCGCCGCGGCGTCCAGTTCGCCGTCGATCTTGCGGAGTGTTCGGGTCGCGTTGTCCAGTTGTCGTGCCTGGCCGACCACCGACCGGTCGGTCTGGAACTGCGCGAACGATCGACGAAGCAGAGCACGGGAGCCCTCGACGCCGAGGCGGTCGATCAGATTCATCGCCATGTTGTACTCGGGGGCGAACGAACTGCGCAGGGGGAACGTCCTCGCGCCCGCCAGACCGGCGACCCGCTCGGGGGCCACCTCGGGAGTCCAGATCACCACAGCGTGGCCTTCGACGTCGATGCCGCGCCGTCCAGCACGCCCGGTGAGCTGCGTGTACTCCCCCGGCGTCAGATCGACATGCGACTCGCCGTTGTACTTCACGAGCCGCTCGAGCACGACGCTCCGGGCGGGCATGTTGATGCCGAGTGCAAGGGTCTCGGTGGCGAAAACGACCTTCACCAGGCCCTTGGAGAACAGCTCTTCGACAGCCTGCCGGAAGGTCGGGAGCAGACCGGCGTGGTGTGCGGCGAATCCTCGACGCAGCGCCCACCGCCAGTCGTCGACGCCGAGCACGTCGGCGTCGCCCGGCGCCAACTGCGCGAGATGAGCATCGATCACCTCGTCCACCTGCGCGACCTCCTCGGGGTCGAGCAGGTGCAGATCCGACCTCAAGCACTGGGTGAGGGCCCCGTCGCAGCCGGCCCTCGAGAAGATGAAGTCGATCGCTGGCAGCAGCCCCTCCGACTCCAGGTTGGCGATCATCCGCGGCCGATTGACGCCGCCCGTCCGATTGCCGCGACGGCGTCGTTCGCGGGAGAGACGGTCCTCGTATCCGCCGAGAGCGTCGGCGCCGAGCATCCGATGTTTGATGTAGCGGGTCAGCTCCGAGTTCACCGCCCTCTTGCCCTTGCCGTCGTCCGACGTCCGACGACGGTCGAAGAGCTCGAACATCCGGTTGCCGACCAGCATGTGCTGATGCAGCGGCACCGGGCGGTGCTCGTCGACGATCACCGCGGTGTCGCCGCGCACCGTGGTGATCCAGTCGCCGAACTCCTCGGCGTTGCTGACCGTCGCGGACAGGCTGACCACCCGCACACCCGCGTCGAGCCCGAGGATCACCTCCTCCCAGACGGCGCCTCGGAACCGGTCGGCGAGGAAGTGGACTTCGTCCATCACCACGTGGGAGAGCCCGTCGAGCGCCGACGAGTCGGCGTAGATCATGTTGCGGAGGACCTCGGTCGTCATCACGACGACGGGTGCCGAGGAGTTGATCGAGTTGTCACCAGTCAGCAGACCGACGTTCTCGTCGCCGTGCACCTGCGCTAGATCCTGGTACTTCTGGTTGCTCAACGCCTTGATCGGAGTGGTGTAGAAGCACTTGCCGCCCTCCGCCAGTGCGAGGTGGACGGCGAATTCTCCGACGATCGTCTTGCCCGCCCCGGTGGGCGCGCACACGAGGACTCCGAGGCCGTCTTCGAGCGATTCGCACGCCCGTCGTTGGAAGTCGTCGATCCCGAAGGTGAGACGTGAGGTGAATGCGGTCAGTTCCGGACCGGAGTGCGGTGCGTCGGTGCTCATCCCCTACAGGATCTCATCGAACGACGAGTCGTCGCGAACTGAATTCCTGCTCCGCGTGGCGCCGATCGGTCCCGACGATGCGACAGGTGCGGGAGCGGCGACCGCGGACGCCGAGTCGCGACCACCCGGAGCCTCCAGCGGAGACGCCTCGTCGTCGGAGAGGTCGGCCCAGTCCGGATCGCGCTTGGCCTTGCGCTTGTCGTGGATGCGGGCGACCTGAATCGCGACCTCCAGCAGCACCGTCAACGCGCCGGACAGGGCCAGCATGGTGAACGGGTCCTGACCTGGCGTCACGATCGCGGCGAAGACGAACATCGCGAAGATCAGGCCGCGACGCCACGCCTTGAGCCGCTTGTAACTCACGATGCCGACCATGTTCAGCGACACGATCAGCAGGGGCAGCTCGAAACTGATGCCGAAGATGATCAGCAGGTGAAGCATGAAGCTGAAGTACTGATCACCCGACAACGCCGTCACCTGCACGTCGTTGCCGACGGTGAGGAGGAACTCGAAAGCCTTCGTGACGACGATGTATGCGAGCACCGCGCCTGCGATGAAGAGCACGGCGGCTGCGGAGACGAAGCTGAGGGCGTACTTGCGCTCGTTGGTGTGGAGGCCGGGCGTGATGAAGCGCCACAGTTGGTAGAACCAGATCGGGCACGCGATGACGATGCCGGCGGTCAGCGCCACCTGCAGGCGGAGCATGAACTGGTCGAACGGACCCGTCGCGAGCAGTCGGCAGGCGCCGTCCGGCGTCAGTGTCGCTCGAGTCGACGGATCGAGCTCACAGTACGGACGACGCAGCAGTTCGCCGAGTGATTCGATCGGGCCTGGTCCATGCGTGTACCAGACGAAACCGAGGATGGTCGTCAGGATGATCGCGCCCAGCGACAGCAGCAACCGGTACCGGAGCTCGTACAGATGCTCGGCCAACGGCATGGAGCCGTTGGGATTGGTCTTGCTGCGTCGTCTGCGCGGATCGAGTCGACGGAAGTTGATTCCCACGCGCGTGACGTCGAGTGCGGCTAGGCCGACTTCTTCTTGTCCACGTCGACGTTCACCTCGACTGTCGGCTCAGCGCCGGGCAGTTCGCGAGGCGCGTCGTCGGACGCCTTCTTGTCGGAGCCGTCGTTGGCCATCTCGGCCATCTCCGACTTGAAGATGCGCATCGATCGACCGAGTCCGCGTGCGGCTTCCGGCAACTTCTTCGACCCGAAGAGCACGACCAGAACAACCAGAACGATTGCCCAGTGCCACCAGGAAAGGGCGCCCATGACCAAAACCTCCACGCGAGAAACAGATGTCGCCTTCGACTGTACCCGCTGCGCCCGGAATGCTCTCTGCGCGCCGGTCCCGGCGGCGTTCAGTATCGACTGCGGGCGGCCTTCGCCGTCGACGCGACCGCGTCGGCGACGTCATCGGCCTCGCCGGGCACGAGCCGCACCCGACCACCGAAACTGAGCAGGAACCTCTCCAGCCACTGCGGCGAGCCGTAACGGAGCACCGCTCGCACCGGACCGCGGGGCTCGCCGTCCAACGTGTCCTCGGCGTCGGCCGCGTAGTACTCCAGCAGCCAGAGCGCGTCGGGATCGATCTCGACG
>JASLJL010000368.1 GCA_030152405.1 Gordonia sp. (in: high G+C Gram-positive bacteria)
GGACAACAGCGCGGAGATCGAGTCCGGGACGATCGTCCGCGCCGACTCCGTCGCCGAACTGGCGACCGCGATCGGTCTCGACGCCGACGTGCTGGTGCGCAGCGTCGAGGCGTACAACGCAGCGTGCGACGACGGCGTCGACGACCGATTCGGCCGCCCCGCGGCGACACTAGCGCCCGTCCGGAACGGCCCGTTCCATGCGCTGCGCGTCACCCCGCTGCTCGGCTGGAGCAACGGGGGACCGCGCCGCGACGCCCGTTCACGCGTGCTGCGCACCGACGGCTCGGTGATCGACGGACTGTATGCGGCGGGCGAGGTCAGCTCGACGTACAGCTGGCGCAAGGACGGCGGCTTCCACATAGCCGACGCTTTGGCGTTCGGTCGAGTGTCCGGTCGCGACGCCGCGGCGAGAGCTGCGGGTTCCTCCTCCGTCTAGCCCCAGCTCCGTCTAAGGCCTCAGCTCCGTCTAAGGAGGCCCGCGGATACTCGGCACTGCACTGTGGGCTCGCCCGGTGCGGGGTGAGTGAGAGGTGTCCGTCAGTGCAGCGTCGACGTTCGGTGTCCGGTACAGGTCCCACTGCGGGTGAGGTGGTCCGGCGACGCGAGGCGCAGGGCGGGCACGTCCCGACGTGGACGATCGACTCGCGGCGCGGAGATCGCCGCAGCAGCGGGCGGTCCGTCGGCTCCGGCTCGACCAAGCGGGAGCCCGTGGGTCTCATCCGGGCGGCTCGCGCAGCCGTGGCGCTCGCGTCGTGCCTGGCGGTGGCGGCGTCGGGCCTGGTGTGGGCGGGGACCAACCATCTCGTGGACGGGTTCACGATGTCGGGCGCACTCGGAGCCGATGCGCCACGCTCATCGGGCGGTGCGGAGAACATCCTGCTCATGGGCCTGGACACGCGCAAGGACCAGAACGGTCAGGATCTACCCTCCGACATCCTCAAGCAATTGCATGCCGGCGAGAGCAGCGACGGCGGCTACAACACGAACACCATGATCCTGGTCCACATCCCGGCCGACCGGAAGCACATCGTCGCGTTCTCGATCCCGCGTGACGACCTGGTGCACGTCGACGGTCTCGACGTGACGCAGGCGAAGATCAAGGAGGCCTACGGTCGGACGAAGGCGCAGACCGAGACCGATCTGCAGAATCAGGGCGTCACCGATCAGGGGGAGCTGGAGACCCGTAGTCGAGAGGCAGGCCGGGCGGCGACCATCAAGACGGTCCGCGCTCTCACCGGAGTCCCGATCGACAGATTCGCCGAGGTCAGTCTCGTCGGCTTCTACGATCTGGCGGACGCTCTCGGCGGGGTGACGGTCTGCCTCAAGCACTCCGTCTCCGATCGCTATTCGGGCGCGCGATTCGGCGCGGGAGTGCACACGTTGAACGCCGCGCAGTCGTTGGCGTTCGTCCGGCAGCGTCACGGGCTCGACAACGGCGACCTCGATCGGACGCATCGGCAGCAGGCGTTCATGCTGTCGGTCCTGCATCAACTGCGCGACTCCGGAACGTTCACCAGCGTCGACAAGGTGAACGCACTCGTCGACGCCGCGCAGCGTGACGTGGTCCTCTCCGACGGATGGAATCTCGTCGACTGGATGCAGGAGATGGGGAGCGTCGCCGATCAGCGGATCACGTTCACCACCCTGCCGGTGGTCCGCTACGACACCTACGACGGGCAGGACGTCAACATCATCGATCCCGGAGCGATTCGCGCGAAGGTGCAGCGCGCTTTCGGCATGCGGCCGCGGGCTGCGGCGCCGACGTCGTCGCAGGCGCCGGTGGCAGGCGACTCGGGTGCCTCCACCGGCGACGCTCCGGCCCCGGATGCGGGGACGACGGTCTCCAACAGTGCGGGCGTGCCCTGCGTGAACTGAGTCCGCGGGACCGTCACGCAGCTCGCGCGACGATCACCAGTACCCGTCGGGGTCCTCGACGGGCGACTCCTTGGGGATGATGCCTTCGGCCACACCGTGGTCGATGCTGGCCGACATCCGGGGGCAGGTCGGGAGCATGGCGGGATTGCCGCCCTCGGCGAGGATCGCCGAGAACTCCGGGCACCGGGCGCGGGCGTCGTCGTTCCACTGCACGCTCGTGTGGTGCGGACTGGTCTTCTTGACCATCACGCACGCGTGGCACGTGCGGCATTCGATCTCCGACATGCCGCCCGCGAGGTAGTGCCTGCGATCGCGCGCGGTGGCGTCGGCGATCGACGACAGCCGGGCGGGGTCGCCGGTGTAATCCGGCGCCTTCGCCCAGCCGCCGCCGGGTGCCACTGCGGTCATCAGACCGACGCGCCCTTGTCGGCCTCGGCGGCCGCCGCCTCCGCTGCGGCCTTCTCCTCCGCCTGCGCGGCGAGGTTCTCCTGGACTTCGATGTTCCAGTTCTCGAGGGCCTTCTCGGTGTCGATCTCGTACTCGAAGCGACCGGTCATCTCGTCGGTCACGTCGTCGACGTCGACGTAGAACTGTTCGTACCAGCGACGGAGCTGGTACACCGGGCCGTCCTCCTCGACGAGGAGCGGGTTGTCGATCCGCGTCTTACGCTTCCAGATCTCGACGTCCTGCATGAAGCCGATCTCGACGCCCTGCGTGATCTTGGCGGCCATCTTCGCGCCCTG
>JASLJL010000013.1 GCA_030152405.1 Gordonia sp. (in: high G+C Gram-positive bacteria)
CAACTCGCACTGCAGACCGGCCGCAGGCTCCGGATCGGATACGTCGACGCACAGGGCGGAGCGAGCCGACACGTGGTGAAGGCCCGATCGCTGACGGCCGGGCAGCTGCTCGCCGACGAGGAGGCGGGCGAGTCGGACGTCCGGTTCGCGCTGCACCGCATCACCCGCGTCGAACTGTTGTAGCCCCGGGGTGGCCGGGTTCCGCGCCGAACAGGAACAATGGTCGGGTGACTGACGGACCCCTGATCGTGCAATCGGACAAGACCCTCCTGTTGGAGGTGGATCACCCGGATGCTCCGAAGGCGCGCGCGGCGATCGCTCCGTTCGCCGAACTGGAACGCGCCCCCGAGCACATCCACACCTACCGGGTGACACCGCTGGCACTGTGGAACGCGCGCGCGGCGGGCCACGACGCCGAGCAGGTCGTCGACGCCCTCGTCACCTTCTCGCGTTTCCCTGTGCCCCAGCCCCTGCTGGTCGACATCGTCGACACGATGGGCCGCTTCGGCCGCCTGCAACTGGTGAAGCATCCGGCGCACGGCCTCACTCTCGTGTCGTTCGACCGCGCCGTCCTCGAAGAGATCCTGCGCAACAAGAAGGTCGCGCCGATGCTGGGCGACCGCCTCGACGACGACACCGTCGTCGTGCATCCGTCCGAACGGGGGCGCCTCAAGCAGGTGCTGTTGAAGGTCGGATGGCCGGCCGAGGACCTCGCAGGCTACGTCGACGGCGAGGCGCACCCGATCGATCTCGTCCAGGACGGTTGGGCGCTGCGCGACTACCAGGAGCTCGCCGCCGACTCGTTCTGGGCGGGCGGGTCGGGCGTCGTCGTCCTGCCGTGTGGCGCGGGTAAGACGATGGTCGGTGCGGCGGCGATGGCGAAGGCCGCCGCGACCACGCTGATCCTGGTGACGAACACCGTGGCGGGCAGGCAGTGGAAGCGTGAGCTGGTGGCCCGCACCTCCCTGACCGAGGACGAGATCGGCGAGTACTCCGGCGAACGCAAGGAGACTCGTCCGGTCACCATCGCGACGTACCAGGTGATGACGCGGAAGTCGAAGGGCGAGTACAGGAATCTCGACCTGTTCGACTCGCGCGACTGGGGACTCATCGTCTACGACGAGGTGCATCTCCTGCCGGCGCCGGTCTTCCGAATGACCGCCGACCTGCAGTCGCGCAGGCGGCTCGGCCTCACCGCCACTCTCGTCCGCGAGGACGGCCGCGAAGGCGACGTGTTCAGTCTGATCGGGCCGAAGCGCTACGACGCCCCGTGGAAGGACATCGAGGCGCAGGGCTGGATCGCGCCCGCCGACTGCGTCGAAGTCCGCGTCACCATGACCGACGAGGAGCGTCTGCAGTACGCCGTCGCCGAAGCGGAGGAGAAGTACAAGCTCTGCTCGACCGCGCATTCGAAACTGCCTGTGGTGAAGTCGATCCTGGCGAAGCACTCGGACGCGCCGACCCTGGTGATCGGCGCGTACATCGACCAGCTCGAGGAGCTGGGCCGTGCGCTCGACTGCCCGGTCATCCAGGGGTCGACCCGCAATGCCGAGCGGGAGAAGCTGTTCGACGCCTTCCGCCGCGGAGAGCTGTCGACGCTGGTGGTGTCGAAGGTCGCCAACTTCTCCATCGATCTGCCGGAGGCGTCGGTCGCCGTCCAGGTGTCGGGCACCTTCGGGTCCCGGCAGGAGGAGGCGCAGCGCCTCGGTCGTCTCCTGCGTCCGAAGGCCGACGGCGGTCAGGCGCACTTCTACTCCGTCGTCTCCCGCGACTCCCTCGACGCCGACTACGCGGCGCACCGTCAGCGTTTCCTCGCTGAACAGGGCTACGCGTACCGCATCATCGACGCCGCGGATCTCTAGCTCCGCAAGGCATCGTCGGCACTGTTCGCCGCGCTATGCGCGGTGGAGAGTGCCGATGTTGTCGACGACGTGAGATGCGTACGCTGGCACCATGCCCATGGTCGCCCGGATGCAGCCCTTCACGTCGACGATCTTCGCGGAGATGTCGGCGCTCGCCGTAGAGCACGACGCGATCAACCTCGGGCAGGGCTTTCCCGACTCGGACGGCCCGGAGTCGATGCTCGACGCCGCACGGGCCGCGATCTCCGACGGGTTCAATCAGTATCCGCCCGGACCGGGGGTCCCTGAACTGCGTGAGGCCGTCGCTGCGCAGCAGCTCGACGACTACGGCCTCGCCTACGACCCGGACACGCAGGTGCTGATCACCGTCGGCGCCACCGAGGCCATCGCGGGCGCCGTGCTCGGCCTGGTGGAGGCGGGCGACGAGGTCGTGATGATCGAACCGTTCTACGACGCGTACGCGGCCACCGTTGCGCTCGCCGGAGGCGTCCGAAGGCCGGTGCCGCTCGTCGCACACGGCGACGGGTTCCGACTCGATCGCGACGCTCTGGCCGCGGCGTTCGGCCCGAAGACCGCCGCCGTCATCGTGAACACGCCGCACAACCCCACCGGAACCGTGCTCTCCGACGACGACCTCCACGAGATCGCGCGACTGTGCATCGAACACGACGTCGTCGCGATCACCGATGAGGTGTACGAACACCTCGTCTTCGACGGCGTCGCCCACCGGTCTCTGGCGACCCTGCCGGGTATGAAGGACCGGACCCTGCGCATCTCCGGCGCCGCCAAGACGTTTCACGTCACCGGATGGAAGGTCGGGTGGATCAGCGGTCCCGCCGAGTTGATCCGCGCGGCTCGCGCCGCGAAGCAGTACCTCACCTACGTCGGCAGCGGACCGTTCCAGCCCGCGATCGCGCACGCGCTGCGGAACGAGATGGACTGGGTGCGCGACGACGCCGTCCGCCTGGGCGAGAAGCGCACGCTCCTGTCCACCGCGCTCGCCGACGCCGGTTTCGACGTCCACCGCAGTCAGGGGACGTACTTCGTGTGCGCCGATCCTCGTCCGCTCGGGGTCACCGACGGCGCCCAGTTCTGCCGGGCGCTGCCGGAGAGGGTCGGCGTGGCCGCCGTCCCGGTGAGCGCGTTCGTCGACGACGCCGACCCGTGGCGCCACATGATCCGCTTCGCCTTCGCCAAGAGCGACGACGCGATCGTCGAGGCCGCCCGTCGCCTGCGCACGCTGTAGATCTCCCGAGCGGAATCGAGACGCCGAGCGCTCAGAAGACTCCCGCGGGCCGGAACTGGACGCTGATGCGCGGGCCTGCGCTCGGCACCTTCGGGACGGCGTGGTCCCACGTCCGCTGACAACTCCCGCCCATCACCAGCAGATCGCCCGACCCGAGGACGAACCGTCGGGACGGTCCGCCGCCGCGCGGCCGCAACAGGAGCGGACGCGGCGCGCCGAGCGAGAGGATGGCGACGAGGGTGTCGTGCGAGCGGCCGCGGCCGATCCGGTCACCATGCCAGGCCACGCTGTCCGCGCCGTCCCGGTAGAGGCAGAGTCCTGCGGTCGCGAAGCCCGACGGCAGCGTCGCCCGGTAGTGCTCGGACAGTGCGTCGCGCGCGGATGTCAGGAGCTGGTGAGGCAGCCGGTCGCGCTCGGCGAACATCGCGAGCAGGCGAGGAACGGCGACGGTCGCGTCGTACATCCGCCGCTCCTCCGCCCGCCACGCGACCGTGGTGCGCAGCTCGTCGAACAACTCGATCGATCCCTGCAGCCAGCCCGGCCGGATGTCGACCCACGCGCCGTCGGTCAGCTCAGTGCGCCGGACCCCGGCTCGCAGCGGCGTCAGGAAGGGGCCGGCCTCGTCTGCGTCGAACAACGACGCCTGCAGCCCTGCGGTCATGCAGCCGATCGTACACTTGTTCGACCACTCAGGCGATGGGGAAGGTGACGCCCGTCAGATCCTCCGACACCGTCCACAGCCGATCGCGCAGTGTCTGGTCGGACGCGAGACGTCGCGGGCGCGCCACGGTCGGCGCACCACGGAGCCCGCCGAGTCCGCGGGGACCGTAGTAGACCCCGTTGCGGGCGTCCGGCGACGTGGCGGCGTACAACTGCGGCAGCGCTCCCATCGCGGGCGTCTGGCCCGCGTGCAGCAGGTCGCCCGCCTTCATCACGTAGTCGAACGTCGTCTCGGTCTTCCCGAGCAGGCCAGTGGACGCGTAGCCGGGGTGCGCCAGCGTCGCGATCGTCGACGATCCGGCCACCTCGTAGCGCCGCGCGAGTTCGAGCCCGAACAACATGTTCGCGAACTTGGAGTCGCCGTAGGCGATGGCCCGGCGGTATGTCCGACGCTCGTAGGCGAGGTCGTCGACGTCGAGGCGCGCGAAGCGGTGCGCGATCGACGACAGGACCACGACGCGCTCGGTGATTCGAGGCGCGAGAAGCGCCGTCAGGGCGAAGTGTCCAAGATGGTTCGTGCCCATCTGCAATTCGAAGCCGTCGACGGTGCGGCCGTACGGGACGCCCATGATGCCCGCGTTGTTCACCAGGACGTCCACCTCGTCGACGGTGGCGGCGAACGCCCGCACCGACGCGAGGTCGGACAGGTCAAGGTGCGCGACGGTGGCAGCGGGTCCGATCTGATCGGCGACGACCTCCGCCTTCGCCACGTTTCGGCAGGCCAGCGTGACGCGCGCACCCGCTGCGGCGACCGCTTTCGCGGTTTCGGCGCCGAGCCCGCTGTTGGCCCCGGTGATGACGAACCGTCGACCGTCCTGCGCGGGGATGTCCTCGCGACTCCAGCCGCCCATGGTCAGGTCCCCTTCGACACGACCCTCGAGGTCCGCTCGCCGGGAATGGCGAACTTCACGAGGTCGGCGAGAACACTACCGAGCGACGGCGGCTCGTGGCGAACGAGCAGTTCCGTCGGCGCGAAGATCTCCGTGACGTGCGCGCGGCCGCGGAGGACCTGTCGGTCGACGCGCTTCCACCGGGTCCCCTCCTCGGCATCAGCGGCGTCGATCGCCGCGCGGCTGGCGTACACCGACGAGTGCCCCACTTTCGCGAGATCGGACAGTCGCGCCGATTCGTTCACCGAGTCGCCGATCACGGTGTACTCGTAGCGAGTGCGCGCTCCGATGTTGCCCGCGAACACCCGGCCGTAGGCCACGCCCATCCCCCATTCGAGCGGGAGTCGTTCGCTGAGCTCCACGCCGAGTTCGCGGGCCGCGTTGAGGGCCGCACACGCCGGATCATCCAGCGGAGCGGGGGCGCCGAACACGATGAGCGCCGCGTCGCCCTCGAACTTGTTGATGAACCCTCCGTGTCGATCGACGATGTCGGCGACGATGGAGAAGAAGGCGTTGAGCACGACTGCCGTCTCACGAGGATCGCGATCGGCGGCGAACGCGGTGGACCCGGTGATGTCGACGAAGATGACGGCGACGTCGGTGTTGGCGCCGACCAGCTCGCCGTCCTGTTCAAGGGCGAGTTGCGCGACGTGGTCGCCGACATGTCGGGAGAAGATGTCGCGCATGCGTTCACGCTCGGCGAGACCGTCGAGCAACGAGTTGAGACCCGCCTGGAGCACGCCGAGTTCGGAGGCGTCGTAGACCGCCACTCGTTGGGAGATGTCGCCGTTCCGGGCCGCCTCGACCACTTCGCGCATGTCGTTGAGCGGATCGGCGATCGCCCGGTTCACCAGACCGACGACGCGTGCGCCCGAGGTCAGCGCGATGATCGCGAGCAGGATGACGGTCCAGTCGACCTTCCCCGCGACCGGCGGGACCCAGCCGAGCCCTCGACCGAGGTTGACCAGCAGCAGGCCGACCATGGGCACGGCGGACGACACGATCCACACGACGATCATCCGCTCACGGACGCCGTGGACCACTCTCGTCGACGTGGACCCGCGCATGGCGAGGATCGCGAGGGGCCGGGCGGCGCTCTCGGCGAACAGGTAGGTGAGACATCCGGAGGTGATCGCGGCGAGGCCGAACGCGCCGCCGACCGCGAGGACGAACACGAGGCGCATCTGCGAGATGGTGATGTACACGCCGAATGCGAGCACCCATCCGAGGACGTCGGCGATGACGAGCATCGCCGGTATCCGCACCACGTCTCGTCGACGTCGCGCGTCGGCAGGCTCGGCCGTGATGAACCAGCGGTACTGCGGAATCAGGAACAGGATCGACGCGACGACGCTGGCGACGGTGCCGACGAGCAGCGCGGCGAGGACGGCGCCCATGTCGGCGTCGGTGTGGATCTCCACGCGCCCGCCGTTGAACGCGAGCAGCACCGCGACGAAGGTCTCGATGCCGATGAGGACCTTGGCGCCGGCGACGATCGCGCCGCCGATGCCGAGCCCGCGCTGGGCGAATCGGCGGCGGGTCTGCGGGTCGAGTTCGAGGATCTCGACCTCGTCGCGGTCACGGCCCTGGTCGTTGAGGCCGCCGAGCATCGACATCGTCTTGAATCGACGATCCATCCGGTCGGCGATGCGATGCGCTCGTTCGCGCTGACGTTTGGTCATGAAACGCATCACCTCCCAGGTTGTTCGATCTCAGGAGAGAGTACCGAAAACCTGGGAGGTGACTGGGTGTGAGCGATCACTGCGCCGACCGCTCATCAGCGTGGATCACGCGGCGAGAACGGCCTCGATCTCGAGGTTGATCGTGATCTTGTCGCCGACGACGGTGCCGCCGGTCTCGAGGGGCATCTCGATGTCGATGCCGAAGTCCTTGCGGTTGATGACGGTCTTGGCCTCGAAGCCTGCGACGGCGCCGTGACCCATGCCCGGGTTCACACCGTTGAACTCCATCTCCAGGGTGACGGGCTTGGTGACGCCGCGGAGGGTGAAGTCGCCGTGGACGAGGTAGTCGCTGCCGTCGGCCTCCACCGAGGTCGAGACGAAGGTGGCGGTGGGGTGATTGCCCGCATCGAAGAAGTCAGCGGAGCGGACGTGCTGGTCACGCTGCTCGTTGCGGGTGTCGATCGAGGTGACGTCGATGGTCGCGTTCACCGAGGGCGTGCCGTCGGCGGCGATCGTGATGGCGCCGGTGAAGTCGCCGAAGGTGCCGCGGACCTTCGACACCATGAGGTGGCGGACGACGAATCCGACGGTCGAGTGGGCCGGATCGATGTTCCAGGTGCCTGCGGTCAGTTCTGCGGGTGCGGTTGCTGTGGTCATCGGGTTCTCCTTGGCATCAGTAGACGTTCATGTCGGTCGAACTTGCGGCTGCGTGTGGGCCCGCCTGCAATCACTATAACCGGACCATGGTCCGTTTACTTCCGAGTGTGACCGACGTTACATTGGAGACATGGATCTTCGAGACCGCCTGCGCGCCCGGATCGACGGCTTCGACGTGCGTCGGACGCCGCTCACGCCCGGGCTTCGAGCCGCCGCCGTAGCGCTGGTGGTCGCCCCCTGCGACGGCCGACATGGAATCTGGTTGACGCGCCGACCATCCGGAATGAGTCGCCACGCAGCACAGTTCGCACTGCCCGGCGGCCGCGTCGACGAGGGCGAGACCCACCACGAGGCGGCACTGCGCGAGCTCGAGGAGGAGATGGGCATCGAACTCGGGCCCGAATCGATCCTCGGCGACCTCGACGACTACACGACTCGATCCGGGTACGTCATGTCCCCGACAGTCGTCTGGTGCGACGACCAGGTGACACCTCGGCCGAATCCGGCCGAGGTGGAGCGGGTGTTCTTGATCGACCTCGACGAGCTGGCCGTCGTCGAGCCGCTCTTCGAGACCATCCCGGAGTCGGACCGTCCAGTGATGTCACTGCCGCTGATCGGTCGACGTATCCACGCGCCGACGGCAGCGGTCATCTACCAGTTCGCCCGCGTGGCCCTCCACGGCGACCCGGTCCGCGTCGCCCACTACGACCAGCCGGTCTTCGCCTGGCGCTGACCGTCAACCCGCACAACAACGCTCCGCTATCTACCACCAAGTCAATCACAACGTGACGCACGCCACATTGCGCTACGAGAGGTAGACCGACCAGTCTAAGGAGACCGTCTGGTCTACCGAGTGGTGGGCCGAGTC
>JASLJL010000015.1 GCA_030152405.1 Gordonia sp. (in: high G+C Gram-positive bacteria)
CCCCGGCCTCCGACAGGGTGCTGACGACGCGGTCGTGGCCGTCGAGCTTCCGGATCGACTCGCCGGCGGCACGGCGCACGGCGTCGGCGTCACGGGTGTCGGTGTCCGCTCCGAGTCCGACGGTCTGGATGAGACGAACCGGCAGGGACTCGGGCGCCGGGAAGCTGAGGATCTCGCCGCTTCGGCCGGTCCCTCCGAGGGCGGCGACACTCGCCGCGACGGCCTCCGCGGTCGCATCGTCGAAGAGGTCCTCTCCGATGAGGAACGTCGGCGTGCCCGAGTCGGCGTCCTCCGCTGCGATGAGGCCGATCACCAGGACGTCGTCGTCCTTGGCGAGGGCGGTGGTCAGTTCGATGCGCGGACCGCGAACGCGGTCGGAGAAGTCGTTGCTGCTCACAGGTATCAACTCTGCCACAGGTCGATCCGGCGCGATGCGACCGGCGGCTCCTCGCCGCGCGACGCGGGGCGATACCGTATCGGTCATGACCGAACTCCTCGCTGGGCCCATCGCCGACCGCCACATCGCACTCGGAGCGTCGTTCGCCGAATTCGGCGGATGGGACATGCCCGTCTCGTACTCCGGAACCGTCGCCGAGCACACCGCGGTCCGCGAGGCGGTCGGCGTGTTCGACGTGAGTCACCTCGGCAAGGCACTCGTCGCCGGTCCGGGCGCCGCGGACTTCGTCAACCGCTGCTTCACCAACGACCTCCGCAAAGTGGGTCCGGGCAAGGCGCAGTACACGATGTGCTGCAATGCCGACGGCGGCGTCGTCGACGACCTGATCACCTACCTGGTCAGCGACGACGAGGTGTTCCTGATCCCGAACGCCTCGAATACTCCCGCGGTGGTCGCCGCCCTCGAGGCGGTCGCGCCCGAGGACGTCGAGATCACCGACCTCCACCGCGACTACGCGGTCTTCGCCGTGCAGGGCCCGAAGTCCGCCGACGTGCTCAGCGCGTTGGGCCTGCCGACCGAGATGGAGTACATGGCGTTCGCCGACGCGACGATGACCGCCGACGGAACCGAGCGGACCGTCCGCGTCTGCCGCACCGGCTACACCGGTGAGCACGGCTACGAGATCCTGCCGTCGTGGGACGACGCCGGACCGGTCTTCGACGCGATCCTCGCCGAGGTCACCGCGCGCGACGGTCTGCCCGCCGGACTCGGCGCCCGCGACACCCTCCGCACCGAGATGGGATACGCATTGCACGGGCACGAGCTCGGCCTCGACATCACGCCGGTGCAGGCGCGCAGCTCGTGGGCCGTCGGGTGGGACAAGCCGGAGTTCTTCGGGCGCGACGTGCTCGTCGCCGAGAAGGAGTCGGGCCCGTCGCGTCGGCTGTACGGACTGAAGGCCACCGGTCGCGGCGTACCCCGCGCGGGCTGCACCGTCCACGTCGAGGCGGGCGGAGAGACCATCGGCGCGTGCACCTCCGGCACGTTCTCGCCGACCCTGAAGCAGGGCATCGCGCTGGCGTTCATCGACGTTGCGTCGGGCGTGAAGAAGGGGGCGACGGTGGTGGTCGACGTCCGCGGTCGCGCCCTCGAATGCGAAGTGGTGCTGCCGCCGTTCGTCCAGGGCAACGTCTGACAGCCGGTCTCGACGTAAGTCGGCTGCGGAACTTCGCTAGGATCGGTGCATGACCTTGGAGTTCACTCGCACCGAGCATCCGCATCCGGTGTCGGAGGGTCGACGCGCAGAGATTCTCGCCGCGCCGGGCTTCGGCAACCACTTCACCGACTACATGGTGGTGGCCGACTACGACCGCGACCGCGGATGGCACGACGCCAAGGTGACCCCCTACGGTCCGATCGCACTCGACCCCGCGGCGATGGTGCTGCACTACGCGCAGGAGATCTTCGAGGGCCTCAAGGCGTACCGGCAGCCGGACGGCACGATCGCCGCGTTCCGACCCGAGGCGAACGCCGAGCGGTTCAACACGTCGGCTCGACGTCTCGCGATGCCCGAGTTCCCGGTGGAGGACTTCGTCGGATCACTGCGCGCGCTGCTGGACGTCGACGACGCCTGGGTGCCGCCTGCCGGCGGCGAGGAGTCGCTGTACCTGCGTCCGTTCATGTTCGCGACAGAGGCGAGCCTCGGCGTCCGTCCGGCGAACCAGTACCGGTACGTGCTGATCGGCTCACCCGCCGGCGCGTACTTCCAGGGCGGCCTCAAGCCCGTCAGCGTGTACCTGTGCACCGAGTTCGTTCGGGCGTCGCCGGGTGGCACCGGCTCGGCCAAGTTCGGCGGCAATTACGCGGCGTCTCTGCTCGCGCAGGCTCAGGCCGCGGAGAAGGGATGCGACCAGGTGGTCTGGCTCGACGCGATCGAGCACCGCTACATCGAGGAGATGGGCGGGATGAACCTGTTCTTCGTCTTCGGCTCGGGTTCGCAGGCGCGGCTGGTCACCCCGGAGCTCAGCGGCTCGCTGCTGCCGGGCGTGACGCGGAAGTCGCTGCTCGCTCTCGCCGCGGATGCGGGCTACTCCGTCGAGGAGCGCAAGATCTCCACCAAGGAGCTCGCGGACGGCGTCCGCTCCGGTGAGATCACCGAAGTGTTCGCCTGTGGCACCGCCGCGGTGATCACGCCGGTCGGACGCGTCCAGAGCGACACCGACGCGTACACCATCGGCGACGGGACCACCGGTGAGGTCACCCAGGCGCTGCGCGACACGCTCACCGGCCTTCAGCGCGGCACCTTCGCGGACACTCACGGGTGTATGACCCGCCTAAAGTAGTCCAGCTGAAAACGTTGGAGACGTTTCCCGGCACCACGCCGGTAAACGTCTCCATCGCTTGTCAGGGGAGGATCGAGTCGAGGCTGCCCAGCCCCGGACCGGTC
>JASLJL010000025.1 GCA_030152405.1 Gordonia sp. (in: high G+C Gram-positive bacteria)
CGTGGTCGCAGGAGTCGTTCCAGGTCGAGATCGCTCGACTCGCGAATTCAGGAAACGGAGGCCGATGATGGCCCGCGTCTACAGCCCGGGCGCTCTGTCCGCCGACGACATCTTCGCCACCGGCATGCGTGACCAGTGGCATGCCGTGTGCCCGTCCGACTGGATCGAACGGGGCGCAATCCGGAAACTCGAACGGCTCGGCGAGCAGTGGGTGCTGTTCCGTCAGTCCGACGGCGAGGTGCGGATGCTCGCCGACCGCTGTCCCCACCGTGGTGCGCCGTTGTCGCAGGGCATGCACCTCGGCGACCGCATCGCCTGCCAGTACCACGGCGTCCAGGTGGGCGGCGACGGAACCGTGCTCGCGGTGCCCGGCATGCCGGGATGCAACCTCGAAGGGAAGAAGCTGGTCAGGAGCCTTCCGATCCGTGAGATCGGCGGAGCGATCCTGGCGTGGTTCGGCACCGATCCCGAGGCCGAGCCGGGACCTCTCGAGGTCCCCGAGCGGCTCAGCGACGACGGCATCTCCGCGTTCCTCTGCTATGTGGAGTGGGACGCTCCATGGCGCTTCGCCCTGGAGAATCTGCTGGACCCGATGCACGGAGCATTCCTCCACCACGAGTCGCACTCGATGGCGGGTGGCGCGACCTCGGCGCGTTTCCGCATCCGGGAGACCGACCGCGGCTTCTTCTTCGAGAAGACCGATCAGCGCGGCGTGAACTTCGACTGGGTCGAGTTCTGTCGCACCGGTGTCGACTGGGTGGACCTGGAGATCCCGTACCCGGCCACCGCGGGTCCCGGCGGATCGTTCGGCATCGTCGGCATGGCGACACCGATCGACGCGAACAAGACGGCCACGTTCTTCTGGCGATACCGCAGGGTGAGCGGCTGGGAGCGCGATGTGTGGCGCTTCCTCTACAAGACGACGCTGGAGGCCCGTCACTGGGCGGTCCTGGAGCAGGACCGCGTCATGCTCGAACACATGGCGTCCGACGCCGACCAGGCCGAGAACCTCTATCAGCACGATCTCGGTGTGATTCGACTGCGCAGGATGTACCGCAATCAAGCCGAAGAGCAGGCGAAACGACTCGCCGACGCGTGACACGGACGAGAACGCGGCCGCCGGGAGAATCCGGCGGCCGCGTCGTCGTCTGATGTCTGGTTGTCAGGCCGAATCGGGCTCGTCCAGCCGATTCTCGGCGTCGGTGATGGACGACTCCAGAGCCCGGAGCAGTCGTGCGAGCTGCTTCTGGTCGGTGTCATTCAAGGACTCGAGCAGGGTGAGTTCGTTCTGGAAATGAGCGGTGGCCGCGTCGTCGATCACCTGGAGTCCCGTGGTGGTCAGACAGACGTAGACGACACGGCGATCATCGGCGTCGCGCTGGCGCTCGACCAATCCGGACTTCTCCAGGCGATCGACGCGCAGCGTGACACCACCGGTCGTGACGAGCATGGTTCGGGCCAACTCGGTGGAGGTCATCCGGAACGGCGGGCCGGACCGGCGGAGCGCGGCGAGCACGTCGAACGACGCCGTGTTCAGGTCGTACTGGGCGAACAGTGTCGACATGGACGACTGGTACCGCAGGTAGGTGCGATGAAGCCGGCCGAACACCTCGAGGGCCGACACGTCCAGCGTCGGCCGCTCCTGCGCCCACTGCGCGATCGCGTGGTCGACGGCATCCGGTGGTAGGTGATGCTCGGTCACTCGCTCATCCCTTCGGGTCGTGATGTCGGCCGACGCCTCGATCACGAGTGATCGGAGGTGACGGCTATCGCGTCGATCTCCACAGTCGCACCGTACGGAAGCGCACTCACTTCGAGGAAGGTGCGGGCAGGCCGCGGGGCGGCGAACATGCGCTCGAACTGTCGGTTCGCTTCTTCTCGCAGCGAGAGGTCGGTCACGAAGTAGGTCAGTTTTACCACGTCGGAGAGTGTTGCTCCGGCGGTGGCCAGTCGGTCGCTCATTCGGTCGACGGCTGCGTCCAGCGCCTCCTCCCGGCCGGAAACGGGCTGGTAGTCGACGTCGACCGACAACGCGCCGGACACGTAGACGTGATCGCCCGCCCGGTACGCGGGACTGTACGGATGGTTGGCTGACGTGGTCGTGGTCATGTCGCTCTCGATCTGCTCGGGGATTCTCCCTTTAGTTTAGTCCTCAATTACTTGATTGCAAGGTTTTCTGGTGGTGGGGCTTGACGCAGAGCAGGAGAGATGTAGGTTTCATACAAAACAAGATTGTGGATCAATCGATCTAAGGGAGCCCAGTGTGATCAAACGCATACGCACAATGAGATTCGGGGCGGTTCTGGCCTCGGTGATTGTGGCGACCGGGCTCGCTCCCGTGGTCGCACACGCTGACAAGGCCGCCGCCGTCCGATACGTCAATCTCGGCGACAGTTACTCTGCGGGTTCCGGCGTGCTTCCGTTGGCGCAACGCACGTCGCTCCCGTGCATGCAGTCGACCGGCAACTTCGCTCACGTTCTCGCGACGAGGGGTGGGTATCGCCTGACCGATGTCAGCTGTGGAGGAGCCACCACGGACGACTTCTTCCTGGCGCAGAGCCGCGGCGTGAAGCCGCAGCTCAGGGCGCTTAACCGGAGGGTCGACATCGTGACCTTCGCGATCGGTGGCAACGACGAGAACGTCTTCGGCGGCACGATCGTGAAATGTGTGGCCGCGGGCGTCGAGTCGGGCATGAAGGGCTCGCCGTGTGAGGACCGCAATGCGACGACCGTCATCCGCACGATCCGCGACAAGACGTACCCGAAGCTGGTGCGGGCGATGAAGGCCATTCGCTCCGCGGCGCCGAACGCGAGGGTGCTCGCGTTGAACTACCCGTGGATCACGCCCGATTCGAACGCCTCGTGCCCCGGTATGCCGATCGCCCCGGCGGACGGGCGGTTTACTCACCGTGTCCAGGCCGAGCTGAACGGCGCCATCGCGCGAGCTGCGGCGCTTACCGGTGTGACTCTCGTCGACGTCGCGGCGGCGTCGACCGGTCACGACGCCTGCAAGCCTGCGGGCGTTCGGTGGGTGGAGCCTTTGCTGACAACCGTCCAGCCGGTGCCCGTGCATCCGAACTCGCTCGGTGAGCGGAGGATGTCTGAGGTCGTCGCACGGGTGCTCGCGAACTGACGGTCAGGCGCTGTCCGCGCGGAGTGCGGCGGCGTTGACCTTGGTCAGAACGGCGTGGAGCTCTTCCAGGTCGGAGAGCTCCACCCCGAGGGCGTCGACGATCTGCCCGGGGATTGCGAGCGCCTCGTCTCGCAGCGTGGCGCCTGCGTCGGTGAGGACGATCTCGACGATGCGCTCATCGTCGACGTTGCGCCTGCGGGTGATGAGTCCGTTCGTCTCGAGACGCTTGAGGAGTGGGGAGAGCGTCGCCGAGTCAAGTTGAAGCAATCGTCCGATTTCCTTGACCGGCAGGGGCGAATCCTCCCAGAGCGCCAGCATCACCAAGTACTGGGGATGAGTCAGTCCGAGTGGGTCGAGGACGCGACGGTAGATCTTGAGTACCGAGCGGTTCGCGACGGCGAGTGCGAAGCAGACCTGGCGATGCAGGAGAAGTGGGTTGCCGTCGATCTCGGTGTTCATGGCCACAGTCTATTCGATTCGGTCGTGCGCTATTGAATAGCGCAAACGTTCGTGCAATATTGAATAGCGCGCTATTGGAATCGACGTACGTGGAGGACCCGGTCATGAGCTCCCGCCCCAACCCGTTTCAGTGGATCGCCTACGCGTACGGCGCCAAGCTGCCCGACTCGAAACTCGACTGGGTTCAGAACGATCTCACCGGGCGCTTCGCCACGCCTCGGCATCTGCTGCGGGCGCAGTTCTGTTTCCTACCCATCTATCTGGCCTTCTATTTCGGATTCGGCGGCGAGTGGTGGATTCGGGCGCTGATGGTGCTGCTCGCGGCGATCTTGGCCTTCGTCTACTCGGTCTCGTACAAGGATCAGAACCGAGTGCGTCGCCTGCAGCAGCACGGTTTGGGGAACTCGCCGCTCACCGTGCGCCAGCTCGCCGAGGCCGCCGCCGCTCGGGAGAGGTACGAGGCCGTGTACGCCGAGCGTCGCACCCAGACGTAATCGACGAGGATCGTGACCGCCGACACCGCATTTCTGACAACGTCTGTTCTCACACAATGCGGTACGTCTGAATCGTGACGGGCCGCCATCGGCGCTAGTGTCCCAGGCATGACCAACGCTCCAGGCTCGGCAGTCGTCGCACGCGGGATCACGCAACGTGGGCCGTGGGGGCCGGTGTACGGCCCGATCGACCTCGACATCCCCGCAGGCGGGCTCACGATCCTTCGTGGGCCGGCCGGTTCGGGACGCACGGCGCTCCTGATGACGCTGGCGGGGCGGATGAAGAACAAGACCGGCGACCTGTCGGTGTTCGGGGAGCACACCGCCAAGGCGATCTTCAAGATCGCGGGGCTTGCCGCCGTCGACGAGCTCGACTCCGTTTACAACGCTGTCCGCGTCGTCGACCTGATCACCGAGCAGATTCGATGGGACGCGCCCTGGTACCGACTGATCGGTAAGGCGGACGCCGACGCGGCGGAGCACGTCTGCCGACCGGTCTTCGGTGATCTCCCGCTGCCGGACCTCGACACGTATGTCGACGACCTCTCCGAGCTCGACCGAATGCTGCTTCGGATCGCGCTCGCCAACACGAGGCGCCCTCCGCTCCTGGTGGTCGGCAGTGTCGACCAGGTCACCAGCAATGAGAACCACGAAGTGCTGGTCCGACGACTGGCCGAACTGGGACGCAGTCAGACGGTCGTCACGTCCACTGTGAACCCGCTGCCCGACGACGCGGGTCACCGTCTTGTCATAGAGGTCCCGAATCTCACCCACGATCAGCTCGTCACCGGAGAGGGGCAGCACTGATGCTTGCCGGAATGTCGCTCGGCACGGAGCTCAAGCGGTTCTCCAAGGGGGCGATGCCGCGTATCGCGATCGCCACCGTCGTCCTGATGCCGCTGCTGTACGGCGCCATGTACCTGTGGGTGTTCTGGAATCCGTTCGACGAGGTCGCGAAAGTGCCCGTCGCGCTGGTCAACGAGGACGCCGGAGCATCTGCGCAGGGCAAACAGCTCAACGCGGGTGACCAGGTCGAAGAGCAGCTCGTCGCATCCGGCCAGCTCGGTTTGAACGTGACGGACGCGGCCGACGCCGCGGACGGCCTCGAACACGGTCGCTACTACTTCACGATCACGATCCCCAAGGACTTCAGCTCCTCGATCGCGTCGGCCACGTCGAAGAATCCGCACAAGGCGCAGGTCGAATTCAAGTTCAACGACGCCAACAGCTATCTGGCCGGAATCATCGGTCAGAACGCGGCGGCGCAGGTCACGGCCACTCTGAACGACAAGATCGGACAGCAGGCCGTCGACCAGGTGCTCGTGGGTCTGACGTCCGCGGGTGCGGGTCTCACGAAGGCGGCTGACGGAGCCGATCAACTGGCGACGGGACTGGGCACCGCGAACGACGGTGCGCAGAAGCTCGCCGCCGGGGCCGACGAGTTGGCCGACAACATGGTCACCGCGCGCGACGGTTCGGCGAAGCTCGCCGACGGGGCGGGCCAGTTGGCGACCGGTATCAACTCCGCGGCCGGGCCGTTGAAGACCACGCTCGCGCAGGTGTCGGCATCCGGCATCAAGCCGACGCAGTACGCGTCGGACGCCGCCCGACTGACGCGCGACATGTCGAGCGTTCTGGACGTCGTGGGGCAGGTCGGGGCAGGCCAGTCCCAGGCCGAGCAGGCGCTCACCGGTGTGATGAGGCAACTGCGGAGCAGCAGCGACCCTACGGCTCGCGCTCTGGCGAACTCGCTCAAGCCCGTGCAGGGTTTCCTGCGGACGCAGGGCGTCGACCCGGAGACCACACAGCGCGTCGACAACCTGGCGCAGCAGTCGCGCGCCTTGTCCGCGCAGCTGGGCGATAAGAACTCCGGTCTGCTCAGCATGCTGACGATGCTCGAGAACGGTCAACTGGCGGGCAAGATCGGTCAGCTCACCGATGGTGCGAATCAGCTGGCGGAGGGATCGGCTGCGCTCAACTCGGGTCTGATTCAGCTCACGGACGGCAGCCGTCAGCTCGCGACCGGGGCGGGCGAACTCGCCGAGGGCACGCCGAAACTC
>JASLJL010000094.1 GCA_030152405.1 Gordonia sp. (in: high G+C Gram-positive bacteria)
GTGGTGATCAGTCGGTTCATGTCGGCACGGGCGTTCCGTGTCGGGGTCGCCCTCGTCGCGACGTCCTCCATCGTGATGGGTGTCGGCCAGAGCAATCCCACACCCGCGCGGGACCTCTCCGCGTCGGTGACGACGGAGTCCGAGCCCGCCACGACCGACGACGGCGCGACCACCGCCACGAACGGCGAACGCACCGACACGGTCCCCGAGCGGCCCGCGACGTCGGACGGCTCGGTGCGGATCGCTCCGCCGACGACGAGCGAGAACACCGACCAGATGTGCGTGGGCGCCGAGTCGGCGACCTTCGGCGCGGTGGTCAGCGCGGTCTTCGATTCGTTCACCCCGTACCTGCCCGCCAAGCAGCGGTCGCAGGCGGAATCGTCGAAGGCGGCGGTGCTGGCCGATCTCCACGGCATGGAGATCTCCTCGCTCGCGGTATCGACGCACCCGCGGGGACTGGGCGCCTCTCCCGACGCTCCGATGAACACGCATCGGGATCCGATCTCGCAGTACCTCATCACCCAGCTGATGAACGTCAAGGAGGGACGCGCCGCCCAGCCGATCCACCTGGACAATCTGACGATCAGCCAGGCGGTCGAGACGGCGTGGCTCTACTTCTACCTGACCGTCCTGATCCCGACCTCGGTCGTCAACGACATCGCGCCGATCCTGTTCACGACCGGTCCGTTGGGCAGCATCACCCTGATCACCATGCCGCTGTCGCTCGGCGCCCAGGGGATGTCGTTCCTCTACTCGAAGATCAGCGACGCGATCGTCGATCGGTGCCTGATCAGGATGTCGCCGGACGCCGTCGCCCGTGCGGGCAAGCCCGATCCCGACCTGCAGTTCACCACCGAGGTCCCGGCGATCATCGAGTCGATCGCCTCGCAGATCGCGATCGCCGAGCCGTCCACTTGCCCGGCGATCTCCGATCTCACCCTCGGCCGGATCGTCGCGCTCACGTCCAAGCAGTTGCAGGCCGATGCTCCCGACGACGCGGCCGCGCAACGGATCGCCACCGTCACCCGAGTGCTCGAGCGGTTCCTCGGCGCGACGAAGGTTCCCGAGGGGACCGAGCCCGGGCCGTCCGAGTTGGAGAAGCTCCTCGACTTCGGCCTGGAGAACGGCTCGTCCGACAGTCCGGAGCTCGCGCAGATCCTCGGGATCGCCAAGATGCTCGGACGCGGGGTGGGTCTCGCGCAGACCATCACACTCGCCGACGTGACCGTTGCGAGCGCGAAGATCGCCGCCGATCTCGCGGCACAGCTGATCACGTTCGTGCTGACGACCATCGACGACGCGACGGTGTCGCCGCTGTTCTCGTCGGCGCTGGGAATCGAATTGCTGCCGCCCGTCGGCGGACTCCTCACCACGTACGGACTCAACGTCCTTCTCAACGTGATGGCGTCGCTGTGTCTGGAGATCGAACGGTCCTGACCGTTCCATGACGAAAACAGATCGTCAGTGTCACTGAATCGGAGCGCGACGGCGGGTCGTCGCCACTACTTTTGACTGTGGTGCGGCGCAACCATTCGCCCCGCCACGCATCCAGACGCCTCCGTGCCGACCGGGCATGAAGGCCGTCGAACGCCGATGATCAAAGGAACACCGATCCGATGACCACCCAGAACTTCGCCAAAGTCCTCGTCGCCAACCGCGGTGAGATCGCCATCCGAGCCTTCCGCGCATCGTACGAACTCGGGATCAAGACCGTGGCGGTCTTCCCGTACGAGGACCGCAACTCCGGGCACCGAACCAAGGCCGACGAGTCGTACCAGATCGGCGAGCCCGGTCATCCCGTCCGCAACTACCTGGACATCGGGCTGATCATCGATGCGGCGAAGCAGGCCGGGGCCGACGCGATCTACCCCGGATACGGCTTTCTGTCGGAGAATCCCGACCTCGCCGCCGCCTGCGAGGCCGAGGGGATCACCTTCGTCGGCCCGCCGCGCGACGTGCTGGAGCTGACCGGCAACAAGGCGCGCGCGATCGCCGCGGCGAAGGCCGCGGGACTTCCGGTGCTGCCCTCGTCGGAGCCGTCGACCGACGTGGACGAGTTGCTGCGCGTCGCGGAGTCGATGACGTTCCCGCTCTTCGTGAAGGCCGTCGCGGGCGGCGGCGGCCGCGGAATGCGTCGGGTCGAGGACATCTCCGGACTCCGCGAGGCGATCGAGGCCGCGTCGCGCGAGGCCGAGTCCGCTTTCGGCGACGCGACGGTGTTCCTCGAACAGGCCGTCATCAATCCGCGGCACATCGAGGTGCAGATCCTCGCGGACACGCACGGCGACGTCATTCATCTCTTCGAACGCGACTGCTCGGTGCAGCGTCGTCATCAGAAGGTCGTCGAGCTGGCGCCCGCGCCGAACCTCGATCCGGCACTGCGCGAGAAGATCTGCTCGGACGCCGTCGCATTCGCCAAGCAGATCGGTTACAGCTGCGCCGGCACGGTCGAGTTCCTCGTCGACGAGCGCGGGCACCACATGTTCATCGAGATGAACCCGCGCATCCAGGTGGAGCACACGGTGACCGAGGAGATCACCGACGTCGACCTCGTGCAGTCGCAGTTGCGGGTGGCGGCGGGTGCGTCGCTCGCCGAGCTGGGCCTCACCCAGGACTCCATCGTGATCCGCGGCGCCGCACTGCAGTGCCGCATCACCACCGAGGACCCCGCCAACGGATTCCGCCCCGACACCGGGCGCATCACCGCATACCGCAGCCCGGGCGGCGGCGGCATCCGCCTCGACGGCGGCTCCGCGCTCGGCGCCGAGGTCGGAGCGTACTTCGACTCCATGCTCGTCAAGCTCACCTGCCGCGGCCGTGACTTCGAGTCGGCCGTCGCGCATGCGCGCCGCGCGGTCACGGAGTTCCGCATCCGCGGCGTCTCCACCAACATCCCGTTCCTGCAGGCACTGCTCGACGATCCCGACTTCCGTGCAGGCCATGTGACGACGTCGTTCATCGAGGAGCGCCCGCATCTGCTGACGTTGAACGCCTCGGCCGACCGGGCGTCGAAGATTCTGTCGTACCTCGCCGACGTGACCGTGAACCTGCCCGACGGTCCCCGTCCGAAGACCGGCCGGTCCACGGAGAAGCTTCCTGCCGTGGATCTCACGGTCGAACCGCCCGCGGGGTCGCGCCAGCGACTGCTGGAACTCGGCCCGGAGGGCTTCGCGAAGGCGCTGCGCGAGCAGTCGGCACTCGCGGTCACCGACACCACGTTCCGCGACGCGCATCAGTCGCTCCTCGCGACACGAGTGCGGACCTCGAGCCTGACGGCCGTCGCGCCGCACGTGGCGCGACTGACCCCGGAACTGCTGTCCATCGAGGCGTGGGGCGGGGCGACTTACGACGTCGCACTGCGCTTCCTCAAGGAGGACCCGTGGGACCGGCTCGCGCAGCTGCGTGAGGCCGTCCCGAACATCTGTCTGCAGATGCTGCTCCGCGGCCGCAACACGGTCGGCTACACCCCGTACCCGGAGTCGGTGACGCGTGCGTTCGTCGCCGAGGCCGCGTCCACCGGCATCGACATCTTCCGCATCTTCGACGCCCTCAACAACGTCGATCAGATGCGACCCGCGATCGACGCGGTCCGCGAGACGGGCACGACGATCGCGGAGGTCGCGATGAGCTACACCGGCGACCTCGCGAATCCCGACGAGAAGCTCTACACGCTCGACTACTACCTGCGTCTGGCCGAGCAGATCGTGGACGCGGGCGCGCACGTTCTCGCCATCAAGGACATGGCGGGTCTGCTCCGTCCGACGGCGGCCACGAAGCTGGTCACGGCACTGCGGTCGGAGTTCGATCTGCCGATCCACGTCCACACGCACGACACTCCCGGCGGTCAGCTGGCGACCTACCTCGCCGCGTGGCAGGCGGGCGCCGACGCCGTCGACGGTGCGAGCGCGCCGATGTCGGGCACCACGAGCCAACCGTCGCTGTCGGCGATCGTCGCAGCGGCGGCGCACAGCGACCGGGACACGGGTATCAGCCTGGACGCGGTCTGCGACCTCGAACCGTACTGGGAGGCGCTCCGCAAGGTGTACGTGCCGTTCGAGTCGGGTGTCCCGTCGCCCACCGGCCGGGTCTACACCCACGAGATCCCGGGCGGTCAGCTGTCGAACCTGCGCACGCAGGCCGCGGCCCTCGGCCTGGCCGACAGGTTCGAAGAGGTCGAGGCGAAGTACGCGGCCGCAGACCGCCTGCTCGGGCGCCTCGTGAAGGTGACGCCGTCGTCCAAGGTGGTGGGCGACCTCGCCCTCGCACTCGTCGGCTCGGGCGTCAGCGTCGACGACTTCGCCGCCGACCCGGCGCGCTACGACATCCCCGACTCGGTGATCGGATTCCTCCGCGGCGAGCTGGGCACACCGGTCGGCGGCTGGCCTGAACCGTTCCGCACCCGCGCGCTCGCGGGACGCAGCGAGGCCAAGCCGCAGACCGAACTGACCGCCGACGACGAAGCGGGCCTGCCGGGCGACTCGGCGACGCGTCGGGCGACGCTCAACCGACTGCTGTTCCCCGGTCCGACGAAGGAGTACTTGGCGCACGTCGAGCAGTTCGGCGACACGTCGCGACTGTCCGCGGGGCAGTTCTTCTACGGTCTGCGCAGCGGCCAGGAGAGCCGTGTCGAACTGTCGAAGGGCGTGAACCTCCTCATCGGGCTCGAGGCGATCTCGGAGCCGGACGAGCACGGCATGCGGACTGTCATGTGCATCTTGAACGGCCAGCTCCGGCCGGTCGCCGCCCGCGACCGGTCCGTCGCCGCGGACATCCCGGCCGCGGAGAAGGCCGACAAGAATGATCCCGGCCACGTGGCGGCCCCGTTCGCCGGTGTCGTCACGCTGTCGGTGGCCGAGGGCGACGAGGTGGAGGCAGGTGACACGATCGGCACCATCGAGGCCATGAAGATGGAAGCCGCCATCACCGCCCCGCGCGGGGGAGTGGTCGACCGGGCCGCGATCACCAAGGTCGCGCAGGTCGAGGCGGGCGATCTCCTGGTGGCCCTGCGCGATGCCTGAGGCGTCACGCCGCACGATCGTCATCACCGGGGGGAGCGACGGGATCGGCGCGGTCGCCGCCCGCGCTCTCGCCGGTGACGGCGTCGACCTGATCGTCGTCGGTCGATCGACCACCAAGCTCGCCGCCGTCGCCGAGCAGACCGGCGCAGCTGTGCTGAGCGCCGACTACGGGGTGCTCGACGACGTGCGGAGGCTCGCGGGGGAGATCAGCGAGCGCACCTCGTCGATCGACGTCCTCCTCAACAACGCGGGCGGGACGTTCCGCCCCGGCGATCGGACCGTCGACGGCTTCGAGCCGAACTTCCAGGTGAATCATCTCGCCGGCTTCCTGCTGACGAATCTGCTGCACCACCGGCTGGCGGCGGCGTCCGACGGGGCCCTGGTGGTCAACACCTCGAGCATCGGAAACCTGTGGGGACGAGTCGACCTCACCGATCTCGACGGACGACGCCGAGGTGTCGGGCAACCCCGCGCGTACGGCAGCAGCAAGCTGATGAACATCCTGTTCGCGAGGGGGATCGCTCAGCGCTGGGCCGGCGATCCGGTTGTGGCCGCCGCCGTCCACCCGGGCGCCGTCGCGACGAGTTTCGGCCGCGATTCGAAGTGGGTCGACCTCGCCTACCGCTCACCACTGCGGCATCTCGGGCCGATCACGCCGGAGAAGGGCGCGCAGCCGCTGATCGACCTCGCCAGGCGAGGCGCGGATCAGGCGATCAACGGCGTGTACTTCCACCGCAACCGGGCGAACGGACCGCAGTCGCGCCAGGCGCGGGACCAACGCCTGGTGGACGGACTGTGGGAGGAGTCGAGCAGGCTGGCCGGGCTGCACTGATCTGCTCGGTCGGGCGGCTTCCCGCTGGACGGGAGGTTCCGCGACGATGGGCGCGGTTCTGGGCGAGACTGGCACCCACCCACCGTGACGCCGCCGTAGAAGGAGCCCATCATGTCCGCAGTCGTTCCCGCCCGTTACGACGGTCGTCGAGTCGTCATCACCGGAGCCGGATCGGGGATCGGTCAGGCGACGGTGCTCCGAATCCTCGCCGAGGGCGGCTCCGTCGTCGCGGCCGACGTCAGCGAAGCGGGCCTCGCGGACACCGTCACCAAGGCCGGAGACGCCGCCGACCGTCTGACCACCGTTGTCATCGACGTCTCCGACGAGGCGTCGGTGACCGCAGGCGTCGCGGCCGCTCGCGAGGCGCTCGGAGGCATCGACGCCCTGGTCAACGCTGCGGGCATCCTGCGGTCGTCGCACACGCACGAGACCTCGCTCGCCGACTTCGAGCTGGTGCTGCGGGTGAATCTCGTCGGCACCTTCCTGATGATCCGGGAGTCGCTTCCCGCCCTGATCGAGTCGGACGATGCAGCCGTGGTCAACTTCAGTTCCACGTCAGCGATGTTCGCGCACCCCTACATGGCGGCGTATGCGGCGTCGAAGGGCGGAATCCAGTCGATGACGCATGCGCTCGCCGCCGAGTACGCGAAGCAGGGGATCCGCTTCACCGCCGTCCAACCGGGATCGATCTCGTCGGGCATGACAGACGGCAGCGGCGCGAGCGGCGCCAGCCGTGGCCCGGGTCTGCCCGAGGACGCAGACATGATGCTGTTCGCGAAGCTCGCTCCCGCCCTCGGCCAGGGGTTCGCCGGCCCGGAGACCGTCGCGGGTGTGGTGGCGATGCTCGCCAGCTCCGACGGCGCGTTCATCACCGGTACCGAGGTCCGTGTCGACGGGGGCACGCACTTCTGATCCAACCGATGTGATGCACCCCGACGCTTGACGTCGAGTGTGATCCAGAATATAGCTTGTTGCTAGGTATTTAAGCAGCAAGCTAAATCGGATCGAGTGCGTGGGAGTGCATCACATGGGAAAACTGCAGGCAGCAGTCGTCGGCGGAGGCGTGGGCGGCTTGACCGCCGCGGCCGCGCTCCTTCGATCGGGTGTCGACGTGACCGTGTACGAGCAGTCGTCCGGCTTCTCGCGGGTCGGCGCGGACGTCAATCTCACGCCCAACGCCGTCAAAGCTCTCGACGGGCTCGGCGGCGGGGTCGGGGATTGGCTGCGTGCCCACGGCGGCCGCCCGCAGTTCCGGCTGAGCAGGATGTGGGACACCGGCGAGGAGACCTCGCGAGTCGCGCTCGGCGACGACGCTCATGAGCGCTACGGCGCGCCGCAGCTCACGGTCCACCGCGGTGACCTCATGTCGGCGCTGGAGCGCGACCTTCCCGATGGGGTTATCGAACTCGGCAGGCGCCTCGAGTCGATCGAGAACGGTGAGGACGGCGCCAGTCTCCGGTTCGCCGACGGGACCGACGCCCGCGCAGACGTCGTCATCGGAGCTGACGGCATCCATTCGCGAGTGCGCCACGCTCTGCTCGGACCCGATGATCCCGAGTTCACCGGCCTCGTCGCCTTCCGTGCGGTGATCCCCGGCGACGCGGTCGCCGGTCTGCCGAATGCCGACTGCTTCACCAAGTGGTGGGGACCCGACCCCGCCACGCAGATCGTGACCTTCCCGCTCGGACTCGACGAGGTGTTCGTCTTCGCCACGGTCGGTCAGGCCGCATGGACGGAGGAGTCGTGGACGACTCCCGGCAGCATCGACGAGCTCCGATCGCTCTACGTGGACTTCCATCCGGAAGCCAGAACGCTCCTCGACCGATGTGATGGCGTGCTGAAGTCGGCGCTCTACGTCCGCTCGCCGTTGCCCTCCTGGAGCGGGGGCCGCGCGGTGCTCCTCGGCGACGCGTGCCACCCGATGACGCCCTTCATGGCTCAAGGGGCCGGTCAGGCCTGCGAGGACGCCGTGGTGCTGGCCCGGTGTCTCGCCGAGTTCGACGATCCGTCGACGGCTTTCGAGCGGTACGAGGCGGTGCGGAAGCCGCGCGCGTCGACGATCCAGGCGTCGTCTCGCGACAACAACTGGTTGCGCACCGCCGGCGGGGGCGATTGGGTGTACGGCTACGACGCGTGGGCGACGCCGCTCGACGACTCCGACGGTGTGAACTGAACTCGTCTCGACGAATCCTTGTGATCCAGTCAACACTTGAGCTATAAATAATTGAGACCTAAGGCACTAGCCTTCCCCTCCTCCCTCAGAGTCCCAACAGCCTAGGAGCACTCATATGGAGACTTCCACCCTCGACGCCGGTCGCGCGGCTGATGCGATCAACGCGCGCATGGAGCGTCTGCCCATGAGCCGATGGCACGTCAAAGCCCGTGTCATCGTCGGCGCCGTCACCTTCTTCGACGGCTTCGACCAGCTCATGATCGCCTACTCGCTGCCTGATCTCCCGACCGCCTGGAATCTCACCTCGACGATGATCGCGTGGGTCATCGCCGTCGGCGGCCTCGGCATGCTGTTCGGCGCGCTCGGCGGCGGATGGCTCGCCGATCGGATCGGCCGGCTGCACGTCATCGAGATCTCGCTCGTCGTCTATGCGATCGCCAGCCTCGGCATGGCGTTCACCAACTCGCTCGTCGTCTTCATGATCCTGCGATTCATCCAGGGTCTCGGTCTCGGGGCCGAGGTCCCGGTGGCCGCCGCCTACATCGGCGAGATCGCGAAGGCGCACGGTCGAGGCCGATTCGTCCTGCTGTACGAGACGATCTTCCCGGTGGGACTGGTGATGTCGGCGATCGTCTCGGCCTGGATCGTGCCGAACTACGGCTATCAGCTCCTCTTCGCGCTCGGTGCGCTGCCGGTGCTTCTCGTTCCGCTGCTCCATCGCCTCCCCGAGTCGCCGCGGTGGCTCGCAGCACGCGGTCGTTTCGACGAGGCGGAAGCGTCGGTGTCGATCATCGAAGCCGACGTGCGCTCGCGGGGGATCGAACTGGCCGAGCCCCGGCCGACTGTCGACGATCCGGCCGTCGTTCGCAAGGCCCGCTTCCGTGAGCTGTTCGAAGGCGTCTATCTCCGGCGGACGCTGATGCTCGCGACGATCTGGCTCTGCGCGTACTTCGTCAACTACGGCATCGCTTCGTGGTTGCCGACCCTGTATCGCAAGCACTTCGGGGTCAGCACGGAGACCGCGCTGCACTACAGCGTGTTCACCACCGTCGCCGGTCTGATCGGCTGCCTCCTGATCGCCTTCCTGATCGACGGTCTCGGTCGTCGCCTGTGCATCTCCACCGCGATGGCGCTCTGTGCACTGACACTCGGACTGCTCGCCGGCTTCGGCACCAACACCGAGACGGCCGTCCTGGCCTGGTCCGCATCGGCGGCCCTGCTCGTGTTCGCCGTCAACATGGCGCTGTACGTCTACACCGCAGAGCTCTACCCGACCCGCATGCGGGCCATGGGCGCCGCTTTCGGAGGCGCGGCCGGTCGGCTGGGCATCGTGGTCGGACCGTTGCTCGTCGGCTGGATCCTGGACCACGGCGGCTCGCTGAGCTGGGTGTTCGGCGCATTCGCCATCGTCGCGGGCATCGGCGCGATCGTCGTCGCACTGTTCGCCGTCGAGACCAAGGAACTGACTCTCGAGGAGATCTCCAAATGAGGCCCGACTTCACCCCGATTCCCGACGAGGCGTTCGTCGGAGGCAAGTGGGTTCAGGTGTCCGGACCGGCGTCGGAGATCGTCGACCCCGCGACCGGACATCTGCTGCAGACCATCTCGCAGTCCACTTCCGACGACGTCGACGCCGCGGTCGCAGCAGGTGCGGCGGCTGCGGCCGATCCCGGCTGGCGCCGCATGGCACCCCATCACCGCGCGGCTCATCTGCGGCGCATCGGTGACCTCGTCGAACGCGATGCGGACCGCCTCGCCACCCTCCAGACGTTCAACACCGGCAAGTCGATCGCGGAGACGCGAGCCCTCGCCGCGAGCGCAGCGGGGACCTTCCGGTACTTCGCGTCGGTCCTCGAGACGTACGACGAGTCGATGACTGCGCCTCGCGGCGACTATCGGACCTGGGTGCAGCACGAACCCATCGGTGTCATCGGTGCGATCGCGCCCTGGAACTCGCCGATCGCCTCGGACGCGCAGAAGCTCGCGCCCGCACTCGCGGCAGGCAACGCCGTCGTGCTCAAACCCGCGGAGTGGACACCGCTGGTGTCCCTGGCCCTCGCTCGACTGATCGAGGAGGCGGGGATTCCCGCCGGTCTGGTGTCCGTGCTGCCGGGGCGCGGGTCGGTCGTCGGCGACGCCATCGTCCGGCATCCCGGCGTCGGCAAGGTGAGCTTCACCGGCGGGACGTCCACCGGTAGGGGACTGGCCCATCAGGCGGCGGAGAAGCTCATGCCGGTCTCGTTGGAGCTCGGCGGGAAGTCGCCGACCGTGGTCCTTGACGACGCAGACGTCGACCAGGCGGTCGCCGGCGTGATGTACGGGATCTTCTCGTCGTCAGGTCAAAGCTGTGTCGCGGGCTCTCGACTGTTCGTGCACGACTCCCTGTACGAGACGTTCATGGACAAGCTCGTCGCATCCACCGAGGCGTTGCCGGTGGGCGACGGTTTCGACCCGGCCACGCGAGTGGGTCCGCTGGTTCACCGCAGGCACCGCGACAGTGTTGCGGCGTACGTCGACTCCGCCCGTGTCGACGGCGGCCGCATCAGGTGCGGAGGCCGCGCTCCTGACGACCCGGCGCTCGCCGAGGGGTCGTACTACCTGCCGACCGTCATCGACGGGCTCGACGCCGACGCGAAGGCGTCGCGCGAGGAGATCTTCGGTCCGGTGCTGGTCGCGTTCGGGTTCTCCGACGAGGACGATCTGGTCCGGAAGGCGAACGGCAGCGTATACGGGCTCGCCGCAGGTGTCTGGACGAGCGACTACCGACGCGCGCTGCGGCTGGCCGACAGGCTGGAGGCCGGCACCGTCTGGATCAACACGTACAAGGCGTTCTCCATCTCCACGCCGTTCGGCGGCATCAAGGAGAGCGGGCTCGGCACCGAGAAGGGACGGGAGGGCATCGCCGCCTACTCCCGGGTCAAGAGCGTCTACCTGGGGCTCGACCCGGAACCGAACCCGTGGGCGGGCGTCAGCGGCGCTTAGCGTCACCCGCCACTCACGAAAAATATCGTGAAACACTTCACAACATAATACTTGAGCGCTAAACTACTAATCACAAAGATACTCGAGGAGGTCACGATGAATCAGCCGGTAGCGACCCTGGCCAAGCTTCGGTCCGTCGAGCTGCGGACGTCCGCGGCATCGGAATCGGCGGACTTCTACGAGAACGTCTGGGGCCTCTCCGTCGTGGAACGCGGCGACGAGGGCGCGTGGCTCCGCGGCACCGGCGAGGAGCATCATGTGCTCCAGCTGACCTCGGCCGAGCAGAACGGCCTCGGCCGGATCACGTTCGCGGTACGGACTCCCGCCGACGTCGACGAAGCCGCTCGCCGGCTCGGCACGCGCGGAGTGCCGATCGTCGCCGGTCCCGGTCCGACCGGAGAGATCGCCGCCGGATACGGCGTCAGCTTCGTCGACCCGGAGGGCCGGGTGATCCAACTCCTGGCCGACGCCTACGCGGTCACCACCATGCACCGCTCCGACGCGGTCCCGGTCGGCGTCACCCACGTCGTCCTCAACACCGTCGACATCGATGCGGCCGTCGCCTTCTACACCGACGTCCTCGGGATGCGGGTGTCCGACTGGTCCGAGCACCAGATGGCGTTCCTGCGCTGCAACTCCGATCACCACAGCATCGCGTTCAACCAGGCCGAGTGGACGGCGGTCAATCACGTCGCCTACGAGATGCCGTCGGTCGACCACTTCATGCGAGGCATCGGCCGGCTGCGGCATCACGGCGTCGTTCCGATGTGGGGACCCGGACGGCACGGGCCGGGTGACAACACCTTCTCCTACTTCGCCGATCCGGCCGGCCTGGTCTGCGAGTACACGTCCGGCATCGCCCAGGTGGAAGAGGACCGTTGGCTCTGCCGCGTGTGGCGGCGGGTTCCCGAACTCTCCGACACGTGGGGGACCGCAGGACCACCCTCCGCCGAGGTGCGCTCCCACATGGCGGGCGTGCCCGACGACGGCGCGTTCGCACACCGTCCCGACCTGCGCGTGAGCGCCGTCCGATGACCGGAGGAGGCATGACCGATCTGAATGTCGTCGACGAGGGCTCCGGCCCCGCCGTCGTCCTCCTGCACGGCATCGGCGGGAGTTCACGGTCGTTCGATCCTCAGGTCGCCGAACTCGCCGAGAACCATCGACTCCTCGCGTGGGACGCCCCCGGGTACGGCCGATCGCCCGACGTCGAGGCGCCGCTCACCATGGACGACTACGCGGACCGCGTGGCCTCTCTCATCGAGGAGAGGTGTGGCGAACAGGGCGCTCACGTCCTCGGCATGTCGTGGGGCGGAGTGATCGCCACGCGTCTCGCCCTGCGACGCCCCGACCTGGTGCGAAGCCTGATCCTCGGGAGTTCGACAGTCGGATCCGGCGCGACGCCGGAGTCGGCCCGCTCGATGCTGGCGCGGGCCGACGACGTCGAGTCGGATCTCGCAGCGTTCACCGCGGATCGCGCGCGTCGACTGCTCGCGCCCGACGCCGACGAGACCACGGTCGCCGCAGTCGCCGAGGAGATGGCCTCGGCCATCCGTCCGGCCGGATACCGCAGTGCCGCCGAGGCCATGGCGGCCACCGATCACACCGACCGGCTGCCCGAGATCGACGTTCCGACACTCGTCGTCGCAGGCGACTGCGACGAGGTGACCGGCCACTCCGCGTCGCAGGTGCTCGCGGGCGGCATCCCCGGCGCCGTGTACGTGACCCTCCGCGGGGCCGGTCATCTCGCCAACCGCGACCGACCCGAGGCGTTCAACGCCTGGGCCGAATCGTTCATCCAGATCACCGAGCGCCTCCGCGCCCAGTGAACCCCCGTCAACTCGACAACCCATCACCAGAAGGAGAAAAGCCATGGACTACCAGACTTCCGACCTCGCCGAATTCACCGACTCGCTCATCCTGACTCGCGAGAGCCGCAAGGAGGACTGGGACGCGCTCGGCTTCCAGGCCAAGGCGGGAGACCAGTCCAAGCGCGCACAGATCCGGTACGTCGGATCGGGCGCCACCGGCGACCACGGCGACGACAAGCGGATCATCCCGTCGCGCGGTTTCACTTTCTCGAACATGCTGCTCCCGGCGGGGGCCGAAGGGCCCGAGCACACCCACCACGACGCCGAAGAGGCGTTCTTCGTTCTCGAAGGGCAGATCGAGGTGGGAGTGCACCGCGACGGCAAGGAGGAGAAGCGCACCCTCGGATACCGCGACATGATCGTCGTGCCCGCAGGCGTGCCGCGCAGCCTGAAGAACGTCACCGACGAACCCGCGCTGTTCTGCGTGATCATCGGCGCCCAGAAGCCGCAGGTCCCGACCTACCCCGAGACGTCGGTCATGCACGGCGTCACCCGGGACTGATCGCGGTGACGGACCTGCGCGAGCGGACCGTCCTCATCACCGGGGCCGGTCGCGGGCTCGGGCTGGCGATCGCCGAGCACGCCGGTCTCGCCGGCGCACAGGTGTGGGTCGCCGACATTCGAGAGGACTGGGGCGCCGCGGCGGTCGACAGATTGGCCGAGACGGGCGTGCGGGCGAGGTTCTGCCCACTCGACGTCCGCTCGGCCGACTCGGTCGACGAGCTGGTCGCGACGGTGACCGCGGACGGGCCGATTCACGGACTCGTCAACAGTGCGGCCCTCGCCGACGGAGTCGGAGGGAAGGCCGTCCACGAGCTCGCCGTCGAGGAGTGGGACCGGGTGCTCGACGTGAACCTGCGAGGGACGTTCTTGGTCAGTCGTGCAGTGGCTTCCCACCTCATCGCCGCAGGTGGCGGCAGGATCGTCAACATCGGGTCGGACGCCGCCCTCTACGGTTCGCAGAACCTGTGCCACTACATCTCGTCCAAGGGCGGCGTGTCGGCGCTGACCCGCGCGATGGCCCGCGATCTCGGGCCCTACGACGTCACCGTCAACACGGTGTCGCCCGGGCTGACCGAGTCGGAGTCGGCGTCCCACGTCCCCGAGCACCGACACGACCTGTATCGGCGCAACCGAGCCCTCACCCGGCCGCAGCGCCCCGCCGACCTCGTCGGAGCAGTCACGTTCCTGCTCGGCGACGAGGCGTCGTACATCACCGGACAGGAACTCGTCATCGACGGCGGGTTCGTCTTCCACTAGAAGGACATCAGACATGGATCTCCTGCTGCGCGACCGCGCGTACCTGGTCACCGGAGGAAGCTCGGGCGTCGGCCTGGCGACCGCGCGCCTCCTCCTCGACGAAGGGGCGAACGTGATCACCTGTGCCCGTGACGGCGACAGGCTCGCGGCCGCCCTGG
>JASLJL010000125.1 GCA_030152405.1 Gordonia sp. (in: high G+C Gram-positive bacteria)
GGCCGGCATGGAGCCGAACGTCCGCATCAGCGCGGAGATCAACGTGCGCGACAGCGCGACGCCCGCCCGACTGGTGCCGACGAAGCCGGTCATCGATCCCAACCCGTATCGGGTGACGGTCGCGGCGAGGTCGGTACGCCGCGACGCCACGGGTGGAACCGGCGGCGCGGGGCGATGCTCTGCTGTCATACGTCGATGCCACCACTGATAGTTACATTTGTCAATGGCACGGTCAGTGATGGCGTGGCGTCATGCGACCAGATGGCGTGAATCGTCCCGTGTGCCAGAATGAGGGCACGAAGACGCCGCAGAGACTTTGGGGGTGCTGTGCTCGGAATCGTTCTTCTCGCAATAGGACTGATCGGTCTGACGCTGACACTGCTGTCGCTGATCGGGTTCGAGTTCGCGCAGTTCGACGTGCACGTCGGCGACTCGGGCGCCGGCCTGGTGTCGGTGACGATGCCGTTCCTCACCGGATTCGGTCTCCTCGCCGGCGGGCTGCTGGTCACCGAACGCGCGTCGACGCCGGTGGCGCTCGCCGCAGGCCTCGGCACCGGAGTCGTGCTGAGCCTCGTCGCCTTCCTCCTGCTCGGTTACCTCGTCGGAGCCGAGGAGGAACTGCCGTCATTCGATCTGATCGGCTCGACGGTCCGCATCGTCGAACCGGTGTCCGACGGTCGGCTCGGAACCGCCGAGGTCAAGACGCCTCTCGGGTCTCGGCAGATCACCGTCCGATCCGACGATCCGCTCCCCCACAACGCTCGCGCCGTCGTCCTTGAGAAGGCGGACGGTCGCGATGTGTACGTCGTGTCGCCGATAACGTTCGGCGACACTCACCCCGAAGGGAACTGATACACCCATGTCCACTGTCATCTGGGCTGTCGCAGCCGTGGTGGTGCTGCTCGTGCTCGTCGTCCTTCTCCTGCTCTCCCGGTACCGGGTGCCGGGCGCCGAGGAGGCGTTCATCGTCACCGGCACCGGCAAGGGCCACCAAGGCAAGGTGTACCGAGGGACGGGAACGTTCGTCCTGCCCGTCGTGCAGCGCGCGACGCGAGTTCAACTATCGTCGATCAAGGCCGACCTCGACACGTCGACGCCCGCCAACGACGGCATCGAGCTGAAGGTCCGCGGCGTGGCCGTGGTCAAGGTCGGCGACACCCCCGAGGACATCCTCAAGGCGGGCCCGCGTTTCGGCGACGACCTCGGACGAGTGAACGCGCTCGTCACCGAACAGCTCTCCGGCGAGCTCCGCTCGATCGTCGGAACCATGACCGCCAAGAGCATCCTGGTCGACCGCCAGCAACTCGTCGATCAGGTCGCCCAGTCGATCAAGGAGATCCTCGGCAACCAGGGTCTGCTCCTCGACAGCTTCTCGATCAACGACGTGCAGGACTCCGACGGCCAGTACTTCAGCGACCTGGCCGCCAAGGAGCGCTCCGATCAGGCCGCGATCGCCGCCCAGTCCCGCGCCGAGGCTCATCGAGTGGCCGAGCAGAGCCGCATCGCCAACGAGCAGGCGATCATCGAGCAGCAGCGTGAACTCGACATCGAGCGCGAGGCGGCCCGCCAGGCGACCGACCGAGCCGCCGCCGAAGCCGACTCCGTGCGTCCGCTCGTCGAGGCCGAGCGTCGCCGCATCCAGGTCGAGAAAGACAACGAAGTCGCCGAGCAGGCGGCTCGCCTGCGCGACACTCAGCTCGACGCCGAGGTCCGTCGTCCCGCCGAAGCCGAGCTGTACGCCGCCCAACAGCGGGCGGCGGCACGAAAGGCGGAGATCACCGCCGAAGCAGAGGCGAAGGCGGCAGGCATCCGCATCACCGGTGAGGCCGAGGCCGAAGCCCTCGAGAAGCGCGCCGACGCTCTCGGCAAGCTCGACAAGGTGGGTCAGCTCGAGCTCGTGCTGAGCAAGCTTCCCGCCATCGTCAGTGCCGCGTCCGAGCCGCTCGCCGACTCGAACATCACCCTCGTCGGCGATTCGGTGAGTCCGCTGACGCGGAGCGCGGGCGCGGGTGTCGCAGGCACCCTCGAGGTGATCCGAAGCACCACCGGCATCGACGTGGCCGGAATGCTCGCGAACCTCGGCGAATCCGAGCCGTCGCCGGCCGACACGCCCGCGAACGGCGCCGCGGAGGGATAGCCTCCTCGACGTGACCACACGCCGCCGCTTGCGCAGACTCCTCCTCGTTCTCGTCGTGGGAGGGCTCGCAGCGGCGGCGTTCGTGTCTCCCCCTGCGAACGCCGCCCCATGGCGCGCCGGGTCGGCCTCCGATCACTTCACCCTCCTGTACAACGAGGGGCTCGCGACGGATCGGATCGGTCTGCTGCACTCGCGCGGCACCCTCTCGATCCGACCGGATCTGTGGCAGTCGGGCTGGCAGCACATCGGCGACCAGGACATTCACGCCGGCTACACGTACGACGACTACGAGAACCTCGGCGCCGATCGCAAACTGTTCACGATCACCTCGCCGCGCGGAGTGATGTCGAAGTACTACCACCCGCTCGACGCCGGCGAGATGGCGAACAACTCGTTCGTCACCGTCGACCCGACGGGACGCCATCTGGTGAGCGGCGAGTGGTTCCGGGAGAACCGCTTCCTCGTCTTCGCCAACCCGAAGGGACGACCGTCAGGCGCCACCATGCCGCTGTTGAGCGAGATCCGCCTCGACTCGACTCTCGAGAACGTGCAGAGCTGC
>JASLJL010000146.1 GCA_030152405.1 Gordonia sp. (in: high G+C Gram-positive bacteria)
GACGTGGATCAGGGTGCCGACGACGGTGATCAGCAGGACGAAGCACATCGACAACTCGTCCAGCCGCAGCCCGAAGTCGACGTGGAGCTCACCGACCGGAACCCACGAGTACAGGTCGTTGGTGACCGACCGGTCGCCTGCGTCACGACCGATCATCGAGATCCACGCGATCACGGCGAGGACGGCGGCCGCTCCCGCGACGACCGTGGCCGCGACCGGACCCCACGCATCCAGACGCTCACGGCTGCGTCGACCGGTCACGGCGGGAAGGACCAGGAGGAGTGCCGCACCGATCGCGGGGAGAGCGGGTATCAACCAGATGGCGGTCACGCGGTCACCGCCTCAGGAGATTCGCGTCGTCGACGTTGGCTGATCGTCGAGTGCGGAAGATCGTCATGATGATCGCGAGGCCGATGACCACTTCGGCGGCGGCCACCACCATGGTGAAGAAGGCGATCACCTGGCCGTCGAAACTCCCGTGCATGCGGGCGAACGTCACGAACGCCAAGTTGGCCGCGTTGAGCATCAGCTCCACGCACATGAACACGACGATCGCACTGCGACGCAGCAGGACCCCGGACGCGCCGATGGCGAACAGGATCGCCGAGAGATAGAGATAGTTGGCGGGGTTCACGGCTTCTTCCTCTCGAGCACGCGCGGGGAGGAGTCGGGCAGTCGCGGAGTGAGGTTCCGATTCACCGACAGTCGGGACGGGCGTCCGTCGGGCTCGCGGCCGGGCATGTCGACCGCGTTGTGTCGCGCGTAGACGCCCGGAGCGGGGAGCGGCGTCGGATGCCCGCCCGCCTTGAATCGGGCGATCGACTGCTCGCGTTGGCCACGCACGGGCGCGGTGGGACGACGATGCGCAAGGATCATCGCGCCCAACGTCGCCGTGATGAGAAGTGCGCCGGTCAGTTCGAACGCCCACAGGTACTTCGCGAAGATCAATTCGGCCAGGGCTCGGACGTTCTCGTTGCCCCCGCCCGGAGCGGTGCCGTGGCTCTCGTCGGGTGCGCCGACGAACGGCACGAGCGCGGCCGTGCCGATCGCCGCGACCAGCAGCACGCCGAAACCGGTTGCGAGTCCGATCGCCACGACCCGTTGACCGCGCACCGTCTCCACCAGCGAGTCGGCGGAGTCGACGCCGATCAGCATCAGCACGAACAGGAACAGCATCATCACCGCGCCGGTGTAGACGACCACCTGCACCACCCCGAGGAACAGCGCGCCCTGCATCACGTAGAAGACGGCGAGGATGATCATCGTCATCGCCAGGAACACCGCCGAGTAGACGGCCTTCGGCGACAGGACGACGCCGAGCGCGCCGACGACCACGATCACGGCGAGGACCCAGAAGGTGATCGCCTCATCTGTGGAGGTCTCCATGAGCGGTGCGGCCGCTGCCAGCAGGCTCATCGCATGCCGTCCGGTCCCACGTCGCCGCGGTAGTAGTTCTCCGGTCGTGCGCCGTCGGCCATCGGGTGGGGCGGCGGAGTCATCGTGTCGTCGAGCGGAGCGAGCAGTCTGTCCTTCTCGTAGATCATCGACTCCCGGCTGGTGCCGGCGATCTCGTAGTCGCCGGTCATCGTCAGCGCGCGCGTGGGGCACGCCTCCACGCACAGCCCGCAGCCGATGCAGCGCAGATAATTGATCTGGTAGACGCGGCCGTACCGTTCGCCGGGCGAGTAGCGCTCGTCGTCGGTGTTGTCGGCGCCTTCGACGAAGATCGCGTCCGCCGGGCACGCCCACGCGCAGAGCTCACAGCCGATGCACTTCTCCAGGCCGTCGTCGTACCTGTTCAGCTGGTGGCGACCGTGTGTGCGGGGGAGGGACGGTCGGCGCTCCTCCGGGTACTGCTCGGTGATCGGCTTGCGGAACATCGACGAGAACGTGGTTCCGAATCCCGCGATCGGCTTGAATCCGTCAGACATCGTCACTCTCCTCTCGGATCGACTGCGTCAGGTGAGGGGTCGCCTCACGACCCGGCTTCTCGATCCCGCTCGGGGACGTTTCGAGAACCTGGCCGGGGAGCGGGGGAACGGGGAACCCACCCGCCATCGGGTCGAAGGCTGCGACAGCGGGCGGCGGTTCGGCGTCCTGCGACCGGTGGCGGCTGACGGCCGCGATCGCGTAGCCGAGCAGGCCCGTGACGATCAGGCCGGCCGCGGCGAGGACCAGGGACGACGCCCATTCGGAACTGTCACGCATGGCCTGGGTGATGACGCCGACCACCATCACCCAGCCGAGCGCGATAGGGATCAGGACCTTCCATCCGAGGTTCATGAACTGGTCGTAGCGGAGACGCGGAAGCGCGGTGCGGAGCCAGATGAAGCCGAACAGGAAGATCCACATCTTGGCGGTGAACCACACCAGCGGCAGCCAACCGGAGTTGGCGCCGTCCCACACTGACAGGGGCCACGGCGCCTGCCATCCTCCGAGGAACAGGGTGGTCGCGAGCGCGGAGACCGTCGCCATGTTGACGTACTCGGCAAGCATGAACATCGCGAACTTGAGGGAGCTGTACTCGGTGTGGAAGCCGCCGACCAGCTCGCCCGCGGCCGCGGGGAGAACGAACGGTGCGCGGGTGGTCTCACCGACCAACCAGAAAAAGATAGGAATAGCACACAACAGA
>JASLJL010000171.1 GCA_030152405.1 Gordonia sp. (in: high G+C Gram-positive bacteria)
GGACAAGATCGACGCGTTGCTGCCGGAGCTCGCGCAGCGCGCGCAGTCGACGGAGGACGCGCGCCGCGTCCCCGACGAGGTGGCCGATCTCCTCGCCGAGACGGGCTTCTTCAAGCTGATGCAGCCGTCGCAGTGGGGCGGCCACGAGGCCGATCCCGTCACCTTCTACGAGGCCGTTCGCCGCATCGCCACCGCGTGCGGATCCACCGGATGGGTCGCCGGCATCGTCGGCATCCACAACTGGCACCTGGCGCTGTTCCCGCAGCAGGCGCAGGAAGACGTGTGGGGTGAGGACACGAGCGTCCGCATCTCGTCGTCGTACGCGCCGATGGGCATGGGCGAGGTCGTCGACGGCGGCTACAAGGTCAACGGTTCGTGGGCCTGGTCGTCGGGCTGCGACATCGCCGACTGGGTGGTCGTGGGCGGCCCGGTGTTCAAGGACGGCAAGCCGGTCGACTTCGTCAGCTTCTTGATCCCCCGCGGCGACTACACCATCAAGGACGTGTGGAACGTCGTCGGCCTGCGCGGCACCGGCTCCAACACGATCGAGGTCAAGGACGCGTTCGTCCCCTCGCACCGCATGCTGAGCTTCCGCACCATGAGCATGGGACAGTCGCCGGGCCTGGAGCAGAACACCGCGCCGGTCTACAAGATGCCGTGGGGCACCATCCACCCGTCGACCATCTCGACGCCCATCGTCGGCATGGCGTACGGCGCCTACACCGCGCACGTCGAGCACCAGGGCAAGCGCGTTCGCGCCGCCTACGCGGGTGAGAAGGCGAAGGACGATCCGTTCGCCAAGGTCCGTCTCGCGGCGGCCGCGAGCGACATCGACGCCGCCTGGCGCCAGCTGTCGGGCAACCTGCAGGACGAGTACGACCTGATCCTCGCCGGCGAGGAGGTCCCGATGGAGCTGCGTCTGGCCGCTCGTCGTGACCAGGTCCGCGCGACCGGCCGCGCCATCGCCTCCATCGACCTGCTGTTCGAGAACTCGGGCGCGCACGCCCTTGAGAACGGCACGCCGATCCAGCGATTCTGGCGCGACGCCCATGCGGGCCGCGTCCACGCCGCCAACGATCCCGAGCGCGCCTACCAGGCGTTCGGAAACGGGGAGTTCGGCATCCCGATCGGCGACACGATGGTCTGACGAGACCACGTGAGATTCGCTGGAACTTCAAGAACCCCAAGGAAGAAGCAATGACTGACGCTCAGAGCCCCATCCGGTCTCTCGGCTACATGCGCATCGACGCCACCGACATGGCGGCGTGGCGCGAGTACGGACTCAAGGTCCTCGGCATGGTCGAGGGCTCGGGCAGCATCCCGGGTGCGCTCTACCTGCGGATGGACGACTTCCCGGCCCGTCTGGTGATCGTCCCGTCCGATCGCGATCACCTCGCGTGCTCCGGTTGGGAGACGGCCGACGCCGCCGCACTGCAGGACGTCCGCGACCGTCTGACGGCCAACGGGATCGAGTTCCGCGAAGGCACGGCCGAGGAGATCGCCGATCGCCGCGTCGCCGAGCTCATCGTGTTCGCCGACCCCGACGGCAACGTGCTCGAGGCGTTCCACGGTGTGGCTCTCCAGCACCGCCGGGTGGTGAGCCCGTACGGGCACAGCTTCGTCACCGGCGAGCAGGGTCTCGGTCACGTGGTGTTGACCACCACCGACGACGCGAAAGCGCTCGCCTTCTACCGGGACGTCCTCGGGTTCCGGCTCCGCGACTCGATGCGGCTGCCCCCGCAGGTCGTCGGACGGCAGGAGGGTGAGGAGCCCGCGTGGCTGCGCTTCTTCGGCTGCAATCCGCGGCACCACTCGCTGGCGTTCCTGCCGATCCCGAACAGCACGGGCATCGTCCACCTGATGGTCGAGGTCCCCGAGGCCGACGACGTGGGTCTGGCCCACGACCGCGCGCTTCGCAAGAAGGTGCCGATGTCGGCCACCCTCGGACGCCACGTCAACGACCTGATGCTGTCGTTCTACATGAAGACGCCGGGCGGCTTCGACATCGAGTTCGGATGTGAAGGACGCCAGGTGGACGACGACGACTGGATCGCTCGTGAGTCCACGGCCGTGAGCCTGTGGGGTCACGACTTCACGATCGGCATGAAGTAACACCTCCCGCTGGGCGGATGACCGGGGTTCCCGTTCACTCGCCCAGCGGGTCTTCTTTTCTCGAGACGACCACCCGAAAGGGAAGCCATGGCACCGCAATCGCCGTACGGCACCGCCGAGTTCGACACCAGACAGTTCCGGACGGCGATGGGGCAGTTCTGCACCGGCGTCACCGTCATCACCACTCTCGACGCGGACGACAATCCCGTCGGCTTCGCGTGCCAGTCGTTCGCGGCGCTCTCGCTCGACCCGCCGCTGGTCATCTTCTGTCCGATGAAGACGTCCCGGACGTGGCCGGTCATCGAGGCGCGCGGCTCGTTCGTGGTGAACATCCTGTCGAACCGACAGCAGGACGTCAGCGCGACGTTCGGCGCCCCCGGCCAGGACAAGTTCGCCAAGATCGAGTGGGATCCGTCGCCCGCCGGAATGCCGGTGCTGCGCAACAGCCTCACCTGGGTGGAGTGCACCGTCGAAGCGGTCAACGACGGCGGCGACCATCACATCGTCATCGGTCGGGCGAACGTCCTCGGCGAGGTGCTGCAGGACAAGCCGCTGCTGTTCTACCGCGGCGGGTACCTCTCCACCGAGCATCCGCGCGTGACCCCCGCGCAGGAGGAGCTCGACAACTTCATCA
>JASLJL010000175.1 GCA_030152405.1 Gordonia sp. (in: high G+C Gram-positive bacteria)
GATGGCTCGGGCCGGCGTCAGCCTCGGCGGCTCCGCGGCGCACATCCCGCTGTGTCTCCCGTACCTCCTCAAGCACGCCAACGAGGAGCAGAAGCAGCGCTGGCTGCCGGGCATGGCATCGGGTGAGACGATGTTCGCCATCGCCATGACCGAGCCGGGCACCGGTTCGGACCTCGCGGGCATGCGCACCACCGCCAAGCTGACCGAGGACGGCACCCACTACGTCCTCAACGGCGCGAAGACCTTCATCACCGGCGGCGTGAACGCCGACCGCGTGATCGTCTGCGCCCGCACCTCGGCTCCGAGCGAGAGCGACCGTCGTTTCGGCATCACGCTGCTCGTCGTCGACACGAAGACCAAGGGCTTCGAGATCGGCCGCAAGCTCGACAAGCTCGGCCTGCGCACCTCGGACACCGCCGAGCTGTCGTTCACCGACGTGCTGGTGCCGGTCGAAGATCTGCTCGGCGAGGAGAACCAGGGCTTCTACTACCTCGGGCAGCATCTCCCCCGCGAGCGCCTGTCGATCGCTGTCGGCGCATACGCGCAGGCCGTCGCCGCCATCCGCTTTGCGAAGGACTACACCCTCGAGCGCAACGTGTTCGGTAAGCCGGTCGCGGCGTTCCAGAACACCAAGTTCGAGCTGGCCGCGTGCCAGGCGCAGGCCGACGCGATGGAGGCCGTGGTCGACCGCGCACTCGAGGCCTACGACCGCAAGGAGCTCAGCGCGGCCGACGCCGCATCGGCGAAGCTGTTCTGCACCGAGGCCGCTGCCGACATCATCGATCGCTGCCTCCAGTTGCACGGCGGGTACGGCTACATGAACGAGTACCCGATCGCGCGCCTGTACGCCGACAACCGCGTCAACCGCATCTACGGCGGCACGAGCGAAGTCATGCGCTCGATCATCGCCAAGAACATGGGCCTCTAGGGCCTACACTCGGAGGGCGTGAGCCACCGTCTGCCGGAACCCGATCCCCAGCCGGAGGTCTCGCGCCCTCCTCAGGCGCCTGTCCAGCCGCAGGCGCCCGTCCGACATCAGGCGCCTGTCCCACGTGAGACTCCCGTCGCTCCCCAGGCGCCCGTCGATCACGGACACCATCACCATCATCACTCGCACGGCGGAGACATCCCCGGGGTCCTCACCCGGTTCGCGAAACCCGCCGTCGTCGTCACCCTCGCCGTGGCCGCGGCGCTGGTCGCCATCGGCGCGTTCCTGACGTGGCCGTCGGACGCCTCGCATCCGATCCCGCTGCAGTATCGGTCGTCCGACGGTGGGCCGCTCAAGGTGTACGACGCCACCGTCGTCGCACAGAACCGGACCGACTGCTCGTCGGTGGACGCGGGCGTCGCGAGCAGCGAGTTCCCCCAGATCCCGACCACCGGCGGGCCCTGCATCGCGTCCGTGCTGAAGTTGACGTCGGGCCCGGACGAGGGCAAGTACGCGGTCGTGTCGATCCCGACCAACAAGGCCCAGGACGGCTCCGGGCCGGACTCTGGAGCACAGCCCGCCGGCGCTCCCGACGATCCGCAGCCCGGTCAGCCGAAGCTGGCCGTCGACGACTCCATCAAGGTCAGTGCCATGCCCGACGCGGGCGGCGACCAGTCCGCGACGAGCGTTCATTACGCGTTCTACGACTACGCCCGCGGCACGCCGCTCATCTTCTGGGCCGTCGCGTTCGTTCTAGCCGTCGTCGTGGTGGCGACCTGGCGCGGTCTGCGCGCGATCATCGGGTTGGCGATCGCGTTCGCGGTGCTCGGATTCTTCACACTGCCGTCGATCCTGGACGGCAACGACGTGGTGGTCGTCGCGATCACCTCGGCCGCCGCGATCTTGTTCGCCGTCCTCTACCTGGCGCACGGACTGAACCTGCGGACCAGTGCGGCGCTCGTCGGGACGTTGCTGTCGCTCGTCGTCGCGGGATTGTTGAGCAGCGCGGCGATCGCGTCGCTCTCGCTGACCGGTCTGTCGACGTCGTCCACGATGAGTCTGCAGATGTATCAGGGCACCATCTCACTGCGCGGACTTCTTCTCGCAGGCTTCGTGATCGGAACCCTGGGTGTCCTGAACGACGTGACGATCACGCAGGCGTCGGCGACGTTCGAACTCGCCGCGGTGCCCGGCCAGACTCGGCTGGGCGCGTTCCGAGCCGCCATGCGCGTCGGACGCGATCACATCGCCAGCACCGTGTACACGCTGGTCTTCGCCTATGCGGGCAGCGCACTCCCCCTGCTCCTCCTATTTTCGGTGGCCGCACAACCGGTGTCGTCGCTGTTGACCTCGGAGGAGGTCGCGATCGAGCTGGCGCGAGCCTTTGTCGGCGGCATCGCGCTCGCGTTGTCGGTGCCCCTGACCACGGCGGTGGCCGCCGCGCTCGTCGTACCGGGCGCGAAGGCGACGGACGTCACGTCTGCTTGAGGTTGCAGAGAAACTGTTACTGACTAACAATCGTTAGCATGTCATCGATTCTGTTCCGCGTAGGACGCTTCTCGTTCCGGCACAAGTGGTGGGTCATCACCGCGTGGCTGGCGGCGCTCGTCGCCATCGTCGCCGCGGTCGGCGCGCTGCAGCCCAAGTTCTCTCAGGACTTCGAGTTGCCGGGCACCGACGGCGGCACCGCCATGACGCAGATGGCCGACTACTTCCCGGCCGTCAACGAGGCCCAGTCGGAGTCGAACACGCTGGTCTTCGTCGCTGCCGACGACGGGCTGGCCAATCACCGCGCCGAGGTCGATTCGCTCGTCGCCGATCTGTCCAAGCTGCCCGAGGTGGTCAACTCGCCGGAGGCGCCGCTGGCCAACCCGCTCACCATCGCCGAGAAGATGCCCGCCGCGGCGTCGCAGGTGATCGGTGACGACGGCCGCGTCGGACGCATCTCGGTGCACCAGGCCATCAACGTCCAGGACCTGACGGCTGAGGACAAGACGAACCTCAAGGACATCCTCGAACGCCACCGCGTCGACGGCCTCAAGGTCGAGGCGCAGGGCGGCGCGATGAACGCGCAGGAGGCCGGCGGCACCGCCGAGGTCGCCAGCCTCGGACTCGCATTCGTCATCATGATCGTCGCGTTCGGCGTGCTCGTCGCCGCATTCATCCCGCTGATCACCGCCATCGTCGGCGTCGGCATCACCTTCATGCTGGTCACCCTGGCCGCCGAAGTCATCTCGATCAACGTCTCCGCGACCGGCATCATCATGATGCTCGGCATCGCGGTCTCCATCGACTACGCGCTGTTCATCGTCTCGCGATACCGGTCGGAGGTCAGCCGCGGAGGCGATCGGGCCGACGCCGCCGGACGAGCCGTCGGCACGGCCGGCAGTGCCGTCGTCTTCGCAGGTCTGACGGTCATGATCGCCGTCGCGGCACTCGCCGTGATCGGTCTGCCGTTCATCACCCAGATGGGTCTGGGCGCCGCGCTCGCCGTGTTCGTCGCCGTGTTCGCCGCACTCACATTCATCCCGGCACTGCTCGGCGCATTCGGCCGGTTCGCCTTCGCCGGCCGGATCCCGTGGATCAAGAACGCCGAGGAGAACGAGGAGTCGAACCCGCTGGGCGTGCGCTTCGGCCGCACCATCGTGAAGCGTCCGCTGCCGTTCATCATCGTCGGTCTCGCCGTCCTGATCCTCGCCGCGATTCCGATCAAGGGCCTGCAACTGGGCCTGTCGATGGACTCCGACGATCAGGTGGCCGCGCATGAGCTGGCCACGCAGGGCTTCGGCGCAGGCGTCGGCGGCGAGCTGTACGTCGTCGTCCACACCGACAAGGGCACCGTCGACACCGCCGTCACCACGGCGGTCGGTGAGATCCAGAAACTGCCCAACGTGGTCCTGCCCGAGCAGATCTCGTGGATGGGCAACGGCTCGGACCCGAAGAATCCGAATGCGAACGCGAACACCGCGCTCGTCGTCGTCACCCCGGACAGCTCGCCGTCGTCCACCGAGACGCACGACTTGGTCGAGAAGATCCGCGACCTGTCGCCGACCATCGAGGCCAAGGGCGCCGAGATCCACGTCGGCGGTCAGACCGCGATCATGTCCGACCTCTCGGCCAAGCTCGACAAGGCGTTCATCCCGTATCTGCTCGTCGTGGTGGGCCTGGCGTTCCTGATCATGATCGGTGTGTTCCGGTCGATCTGGGTTCCGCTCATCGGAACGCTCGGATTCGTGTTCTCGGTCCTCGCGACCTTCGGCATCACCTCGTGGATCTTCACCGACGGCGCGTTCAACCTGATCGCCCACCCGAAGCCGCTGCTCTCGTTCCTGCCGATCTTCCTGGTGGGCGTGGTGTTCGGCTTGGCGATGGACTACCAGGTGTTCCTGGTGACCCGCATGCGTGAGGAGTTCATGCACGGCATGAGCGCCAAGGACGCGATCATCGCGGGCTACCGGCACGGCGCCCGAGTGGTCACGACGGCCGCGGTAATCATGATCTGCGTGTTCGCGTCGTTCATGCTCGGCCCGGACACCACCACCAAGATGATGGGCTTCGCTCTCGCGATCGCCGTCTTCTTCGACGCCTTCATCATCCGCATGACGGTGGTCCCCGCCGTCATCGCGATGCTGGGCGACCGCGCGTGGGGTCTGCCGAAGTGGCTCGACAAGGCAGTCGTCGACTTCGACATCGAGGGCAGCAAGGTGCGCGACCGCGGCGTCGAAACCACGGTCGACGCGGAGAGCCCCGCCGAGGTCAAGTAGTCGTGCCGTCTCACGTTTCGATCTCCGCCGCGGCCCCGAGGGACTCCTCGGGGCCGCGTCCCGGTCTGAGGGAGCGCAACAAGGCGCGCACCCGCAACGCGATCCGCACCGCCGCGATGGAATTGTTCGAACGGCAGGGCTACACCGCCACCACCGTCGCCCAGATCGCGGAGGCCGCGGAGGTCTCGCACACCACCTTCTTCCGCTACTTCCAGAGCAAGGAGCAGGTGGTCCTCAAGGACGATCTCGACCAGGCCGATCGGAACGCGATGCTCGCGTCCATCGAACCCGGCCTCGGCCGCTTCGATCTGCTTCGCCGCATCGTCACCGACATGTTCGAGGTCGCGTCGAACGACGAGTGGGCGTCGAACATGGCCCGGTATCGCCTCATCCAGACCGAGCCCGCACTGTTCGCGGCGCACCAGACCGAGTCAGACGCGGTGATGACCGAGACGATCGGGTTCATCGCCGACTACCTCGGCGTAGAGGCCGACGACCTGCGTCTTCGCGTCTTCGTCGCCGCGGTGACCGGCGCACTGTTCCATGTCGTCGACCACACCGGCAACGGCGAGATCCCGACGCTCGCGGAATGCATCGAGGCGATCGATCTCCTCGAGGCGGGACTTCCCGTATAGGGCATTAGTCTGTTCGTCATGACAGACGCAGCCGATCGTTCCGGCGCCGTGATCGGCCCGTACCGTCTCGTCCGACTTCTCGGTCGGGGCGGTATGGGTGAGGTGTACGAGGCTCTCGACACCGCGAAGGACCGGACGGTGGCGCTCAAACTGCTGCCGCCGCACCTCGCGGACGACGACCAGTTCCGCGCCCGATTCCTCCGAGAGTCGCAGACCGTCGCACGGCTCAACGATCCGCACGTGATCCCAATCCACGACTTCGGCGAGATCGACGGTCAGCTTTACCTCGACATGCGGATCGTCCACGGCCGAGACCTGCGCAGTCTCATTCAAGATGCGCCGCTGCCGCCCGAGCGTGCCGTCGCTTTGGTCTCGCAGATCGCGGGCGCATTGGACGCCGCACACGCCTCCGGCCTGCTGCATCGGGATGTGAAGCCGGAGAACATCCTGGTCGGCGCCGACGACTTCGCCTATCTCGTCGACTTCGGCATCGCCCAGTCCGCGGGCGCCACCAGGTTCACGCAGACCGGGTCCGCGGTCGGCTCGTTCGCGTACATGGCGCCGGAGCGGTTCGCCGACGGCGTGACACTGACCCCGGCGAGTGACGTGTACTCATTGGCCTGCGTCCTGTTCGAAGCGATCACCGGTGCCCCGCCGTACCCGTCGACGAGCTTCGAGCAGATCATCTCCGGACATCTGAGCCGTCCGATTCCGCCGACGGGGACGGTGCTCGATCCGGTCATCGCGGCGGGTGCGGTCAAAGATCCCGCCCACCGCATCGGCACGTGCGGCGCGTTCGCCTCGGCGGCTCGCGACGCGCTCGCGGGTCGGCACACGCCGACGATGGTCGCTCCCGTCAGCCGGCCCCAGCCGCTGACGCAGTACCCGGCCGGGCCGCCGCCCAGCGCAGGTCAGGGACGACGGACCGCGCTGATCGCGACGGCCGTCGCCGCGATCGCTCTCCTCGCGGGCGGCGCGGCCGTGTGGCTGGCGACGAAGGACTCCGGCTCCGACGACTCCGCCTCGGCGGCGTCCACCACTGCTGTCACGACCGCCGCGTCCCCCAGAACGGTCACGCAGACGGCCACCGAGTCCGCCACCGACACCCCGACCGTCACGGTGAGCGCCCGCCCGACCACGCCTACACGCTCGGTGCACGACCTCGGGCTGTCGACCCCGATCACTGTGCCCGCATGCGACGGCCAGAGCATTCTGATCGTGTTCAACGCATTCACTCCCGGGCGGTACGAGCAGCAGGTCGCATCGGCACTCGCGGCGAATCCGGGCGCGAAGTACCTGCGCACGGACGATTCGTGCGCGTCGATGCGGCAGCGGTACGACGACGGCAGCCCGATCTACGCCGTGTACTACGAGGATTCGTCACTCGCCGACACCTGTGCCCGCAAGGCCCGGGTCGGCGGCGCCGTGTATGCGAGGTATCTCGACGATTCGACTCCGGTCGGCACCGAGGTCTGCTGAACCACGGCACAATGGAGCCCATGTGGGGCTTCATCGGCCAGTACTGGTGGCTCGTGTTCGTGTTCGGCGGTTCCATCGGCGGCGTCGTTCGCGGCATCGGTGCGTGGAATGAGCGGCGAGCGCAACGCAGCCTGGAACGCTATCGCATCAAACAGGAGACGAGCGTCGCCCGCGCGGAGGCGGAGAGCCGAGGCCGGATCGACGCTGCCACCGTGCAGCGGGAGCTCGAATCGGCGATCGCCGATCACAACAACACCGATGAACGATGGTTCGCCCACGAGACCGACCTCGCGACCCTGCTCGACTACCCGATGCTCGTCGACCTCCGCGAACCGCTGACGGAGAAGTTCCACCGTGCCCGCAGCCGCGCCGAACTGCTTCGTCCGTCGGCGGACGACGCCGCCGACCCGACTGTCGTCCGCGCGTACCGCGACGCGGTCCACGACTATGCGACGTCGCTCGAACTGGCCGAGCAGGAGGCGAGACGGCGCAGGCGCTCGGATTTCAGCCCGCTGGAGCAGGAGCGTCTCGCCCGCGCCCAACGACTGCTGGCGCTCGCTATGGACGACGGCGCGTCGCCTCAGGAACGCCGCCAGGCCTACGAACGGGCCCGCACCGAGTTGGACGGCCTCATCGATCTGCCTGCCGCGGGGACCACGGCATTGGAGACGAAAGTCCGCGCGGCCTTGGAATCGGGCCCGTCGGCGTAGCCGGCGAACGTTGGCGACGTTTTCAGCTCCTGTGCCGGAAAACGTCGCCAACGTTGGTTCAGCGGTACGCCGCGATCTGCTGCTTCGCGATCGAGTGCAGTTTC
>JASLJL010000280.1 GCA_030152405.1 Gordonia sp. (in: high G+C Gram-positive bacteria)
TGACTCGAAAGGCCCGTGTCATGGCACTGTTCGCGATTCGCGACTACCGCAGACTGTTCGGTGCGCAGGTGATCGCACTGTTCGGCACCGGGCTGGCGACGGTCGCACTCGGACTCCTGGCGTACGACCTCGCGGGGTCGAATGCAGCGGCCGTCCTGGCGACCGCGCTGACCATCAAGATGGTGCTGTACGTGGGGATCGCACCGGTCGCCGCCGCCTACGTCGATCGCCTGCCCCGGCGCGCGTTCCTCGTCACCCTCGACGTGATCCGGATGGCGGTGGTCGTGGCGTTGCCGTTCGTCACGCAGGTGTGGCAGGTCTATGTCCTGGTGGCGCTCCTGCAGGCGGCGTCGGCCGCGTTCACACCCACCTTCCAAGCGGTGATCCCCGACGTCGTCACCGACGAGGCAGACTTCACCCGCGCACTCTCAGCGTCCCAGGTCGCGTACACGATGGAGAGCCTGCTCAGCCCGGTGCTGGCCGCCGTCGCGCTGACGTTCATGTCGTTCGACACCCTGTTCGTCGGGACCGCCGTCGGGTTCGGCGTCTCCGCGGTGCTCGTCCGCGCGGCGAGGGTGCCGAACGCGCGACCCACCGCGACGTCCGGACCCGTCGACAAGATCGTCTCCGGTGTTCGCACCTTCGCCCGGACTGGTGAGCTCCGCGGCGTGATGGCGTTGAACCTGGTGGTCGCGTCGGCGGGTTCGATCGTCGTGGTGAACACGGTGAACCTGGTCCGCGACGAACTCGACGGAGATCAGGCCGATGTCGCGTGGATGCTCGCGGCGTCGGGGTTGGGAACCCTCGCTGTCGCACTCGCCCTGCCCAGGGTCCTCGATCGACTCGACTCCGAACGCCCGGTGATGATGACGGGAGCCGCCGTGCTCGTCGTCGCCACCGCAGTCGCGGCCGTCGCCGCGGGGACCCACTCCGCGTCCGCCGCGCTCATCGCCGTCCTCTGGTCAGCGATCGGTGCAGGCATGGCGGCGATCGTCACTCCCACCGGTCGGGTGATCCGCCGGGTGGTGGCCGCCGACGCCATCCCGACCGGATTCGCCGCACAGTTCTCGCTGTCGCACGCCGCCTGGCTGCTCGCCTACCCCATCGCCGGGTGGATCGGGGTGTCGGCCGGACTCGAGACAGCCTGGCCGATCCTCGCCGCGCTCGCAGCCGTCGGAGCCGTCGTCGCGGTGATCGTCTGGCCGACAGGTCGGCCGTCGCCGGTACGGACGCCGACTCAGGCGGTCGATTCGGCGCTGGTGGGCGCAGCGTGCTCCTGTTGCCGCGTCGCCTGAGCGCATACGCTGAGCAGATGACATCTCCGCAACCGTTCCCCGACGTCCGATGGGGCGCCGAGAGCAGTGTCCTGCGAGCCCCGATGGTGAAGTTCGCGTCGACGGCCGCCGGGTCGGCGACGATCAAGGCGCTGGCCCCGCTCGACCGATGGGTGCTCGGAAAGACCCGCGGCCGGTTCACCGCGCTCGGGCCCATCGGCGCACCGACGCTGCTGCTGGCCACGACGGGAGCGAAGTCCGGTGCGCGGAGGGTCCAACCCCTCCTCTACTACCGCGAGGATCCCGACATCTTCGTCATCGGGTCCAACTTCGGCGGCGACCGTCATCCCGCGTGGACGTACAACCTCCTCGCGGGTGGACCGGCGTCGGTGATCATCGGCGACGAGATCCCCGTGACGGCCACCCTCATCGACGGCGCGGACCGCGAGCGCGTGCTGGCCGGTTTCATCGAATCGATGGCCGTCTACCAGACCTATCTCGGACGCACCGACCGCGAACTGCGGATCTTCCGATTGACCGCGGCATGAGCATCGAGTTCGGGCTGGACACGTTCGGCGGAGTGACGAAAGACGCCGAGGGGCAGCCGGTGCCGCACCCTCAGGTGATCCGCGATCTGGTCGACGACGGCGTCGTCGCCGATCAAGCGGGCTTGGACTTCTTCGGCGTCGGCGAGCATCACCGCCCCGACTTCGCCGTCTCCAGTCCGGAGATGGTCCTCGCGTCGATCGCCGCGCGCACCGAACGGCTGCGCCTCGGCTCGGCGGTGACGGTGCTCAGCTCCGACGACCCGGTCCGCGTCTTCGAGCGGTTCGCGACGTTGGACGCGGTGTCGAACGGTCGTGCCGAGATCGTCGCGGGCCGCGGGTCGTTCATCGAGTCGTTCCCGCTGTTCGGCTACGACCTGAACGACTACGACGTGCTGTTCGACGAGAAGCTCGACCTGTTGTCTCGACTGCTGCGCGAGAAGCCCGTGACCTGGGAGGGCACCACTCGGTCGGCACTGACCGACCAACGCGTGTTCCCCACCACCGACAAGGGGATCCCGACGTGGGTCGGAGTCGGCGGCACCCCCGAATCGGTGATACGAACGGCGCAGCACGGCTTCAACCTGTTCCTCGCGATCATCGGCGGGCCGCCCGATCGCTTCGCCGCCTACATCGACCTGTTCGACCGCGCGCAGGACCAGTTCGGCGTGCCCCGCGCGAAAGTCGCCGTCCACTCCCCCGGGCTGGTCGCCGACACCGACGAGCAGGCCCGCGAACTCGCCTACGACGGATGGTTCGCGATGCGCACCCAGATGGGCCGCGAGCGCGGGTGGCCGCCGCCGACGCCCGGCGACTTCGAGCACGAGATCATCGACGGCTCGCTGTACCTCGGGTCGCCGGAGACCGTCGCCGCGAAGATCGCTCGTACCCTCTCTGTGCTGAAGGTCGACAGGTTCGACTTCAAATACGACCAGCCGGTCCCGCACGCGGTCCAACGACGCTCGATCGAACTGTACGGCGACAAGGTGGTCCCGTTGGTGAAGGACATGATCGCCTGATTCAGCCGCGCAGACCCGCGACGACTCTCGCGACGACGGCCGATCGACGCGGCGAGTATCGCTGCAAGAAGGAGTCAGCGTCGGTCGAACGACGTCGACA
>JASLJL010000318.1 GCA_030152405.1 Gordonia sp. (in: high G+C Gram-positive bacteria)
TCGCATGACCAATGTGGCGGCCTGACCCGCACTGATGCTCGACGCCTTCCGATATGCGCCGGTCGGTTCGATCATCGGTGTCCGCGTCAGAGGCATCTTGACAGAGGTCACGGTCACGCCGCGGCCCGCGACCTCCCCCGCCAACACCTCACCGAAGGCGTCGAGCGCGGCTTTGCTCGCGGCGTACGCCCCGAATCGTGGTCCGAGCGCCTGCGTCGCGATGCTCGACACGTTCACGATCCGTCCACGACCGCGTTCAACCATGCTCGGCAGCACGGCCAGCGTGCACGCGACGGCGCCGAAGTAGTTGACGTCCATCGTCCGCCGGTAGTCGTGCAAGCGGTCAGCGGCGTTCACCGTCGAACGACGTATCGATCGACCCGCATTGTTGACGAGCACGTCGATCGGTCCGACCGACTCTTCGATGTCGGCCATCATCGACCGGACGGCGTCTTCATCCGTCACATCGCATCGGCGCACATGGATCTCACCTGATCTGGAGAGCTCTGCGCGTGCCTGCTCGAGCTCGTCGAGTCGTCGGGCGACGATGACCACCCGAGCGCCTTCGCCGAGACACCGACGTGCCGTGGCGAGTCCGATCCCCGAACTGCCGCCCGTCACGACCACGACGCGTCCGACCAGGTCGAGCCCACCCAGCCGCATGGCCGACGCCGCGTTCTTGACGACGAAGCGCTCGATTCCGCGCCGCGCTCCCCACAGTCGGTCCAACGGGCCGGCGCTCATGACCGGACTCCGTCGCGCGCCGCGCCGTCGAAGTCGTATTCGACGCCGGTCATCTTCTCCGACTCGGCCCACAGTCGCTCGGCGAGGCCGGAGTTCCGCGACAGGCGCGTGGAGCGCGACGGCCGCACTGGCCCGCGAGACCCGATGAGCAGCCCCGTCGGTCCCCAGAACACCTCGGGATCGGCCGCTTCGGTCGCCGCGAACAGCGTCGACTCCGCGGCCTTCTCCGGCGGGTGACCCACCAGGCTCGCGCCGAGCACGCCGACCCGGTCGAAGATCGTCTCGGTCCGAGCGAACAGATCGGTTCCGGACACACCCGGATGGACCCCGTATGAGCGGACCGAGCTCCCCGCAGCGCGGAGACGACGTTCCAACTCGCGAGCGAACATCAGGTTCGCTAGCTTCGACTGCGCGTAGGCGAGATTCCGCTGGTACCGGCGGTGTCGGTAGTCGAGGTCGTCGATCCACAGTTTCGGCGTCTGACTGTGAGCGATGCTCGACAGGGTGACCACCCGATCGGTGATCCTGTCGAGCAGCAGGCCGGTCAGCGCGAAGTGACCGAGGTGATTGACCCCGAACTGCATCTCGAACCCGTCCACCGTCCGGCGGAACGGGACGTTCATCAGCCCGGCGTTGTTGATCAGGACGTCGAACTCCCCCTGCCCCGCGGCGAAGGACCGTACCGACGACAGGTCCGCGAGGTCGAGCGGAGCGACGCTGACGTCACCTCCGATCTCACCTGCGACTCTCTCGGCCTTGGCGACGTCCCGGCACGCCAGGACGACAGTGCCGCCCTTGTCTGCCAGTCGCCTCGCCGTCACCGAGCCGAGACCGCCGTTGGCCCCCGTGATGATGAAACGCCGCCCGGTCTGATCCCCGATGTGATCTGCAGACCAACTCATTTGTGCCTCCCTGAGCCGTTTCGACCTCAGAGTAGGCGTTACCGATGGTCACGGCAATGGCCGTCAGGCAGCGAGCAGCACGCCGACCAGCGCGATCGAGGCCACGAGGACTGTGCCCGATGCGGCGAGGACCAGCGGGCGAAGTCCGACACGCCGCATCACGTCGATCCTGATCCCCGCGCCGAGAGCGAACATCGCGGTGGTGAGAGCGATCTTCTGAAGATCGCCGCCGACCGAGAGCGCCACGTCGGGCAGCACGCCGGACGACCGCACCGCGACGAAGCCGAGGAACCCGAGGACGAACAGCGGGACCAGCGGCGGGCGCTTGCCGCCGTCACCGATCTCCTTGCGCTGCCGCACGCTGATCACGGCGAGCACCGGCGCGAGCATGACCACGCGTGCGAGTTTGACGACCACCGCCACTGCCAACGCGCTGCCGCCGATCATGCCGCCGGCGGCGACGACCTGCGCGACCTCGTGAATCGAGCCGCCGGCCCACATGCCTGCGGTCGAATCCGACAGGCCCATCGCACTGGCGAGAAAAGGCACCGCCGGAATCATGAGGGTGCCGAAGACGACGACACATCCGACTGCGGCTGCAACGTCCTCCTCTTTCGCGTCGATCACTCCGTCGACGGCCGCGACCGCGGCTGCGCCGCAGATCGACATGCCGCAGGCGATCAGGAGACGCTGGGCGAAGGGAACGCCGAGCAGTTTGCCGATGTAGAGGGTGCCGAGGATGCCGCCGCCCACGATCGCCACGACCACCGCTATGACCCCGGCGCCGAGGCCGAGGATGTCGCCGACGACGAGCTGAAGTCCGAGGAGCGAGACGCCGATGCGCAGGAGTGTCTTGGAGGCGAACGTCAGACCCGGCCGAAGGGACGCCGGCAGGGTGATCATGTTCGCGCACACGGCGCCGAGCAGGATCGCGATGAGCAACGGACTCATCGCCGGGAGCGCGGCCGACAGACTGACCGCCACGGCCGCGCCGAGACCTGCGAGTGCGAGGCCGGGGAGGACTCCGGCGGTCTGCGGCTTGAGGATCGTCATACGTCCACTGTGGCCGCGGATCGGAGCACCCGGTACCCCGATTCCGAGCATGGATTCATATCTACTTGATATGGGTGATCCATATCTGAGTGACATCTTCGCAGGTTATGGTCATGGCATGGATGTGCGATCACTCGACCTCGGAGCACTGGAGCTGCTCGTCGGCGTCGACGACCACGGCAGCCTGAGCGCGGCGGCGCGGATCACGGGTGTCGCCCAGCCGAACGCGAGCCGATCGATCTCCCGTTTGGAACGCCAGCTGGGTGTGCCGTTGATCAAACGCGCGACCGCGGGCTCCACCCTCACTCCGCAGGGGACCGTGTTGGTCCATTGGGCACGCCAGATCGTGGACGGCGCGGGCGAACTCCTGGACGTCGCAGAGGGCCTCAAGTCCGATCACACGGCGGAACTGACCGTCGGCGCGTCGATGACTGTCGCCGAGCATCTGCTGCCGCGCTGGCTCGGCACGTTCCGCGCACGGTTTCCCGAGGTCACCGTCCATCTGCGCGTGCAGAACTCGTCGACGGTGTTCGTGTCGTTGGCGAACGACGCCTGCGACCTCGGGTTCGTCGAGTCTCCGTCCGTGCCGGCGAAACTGTGCGGGACCGTCGTCGCCCGCGACCGGCTCGTCCTTGTGGTCCCACCGGATCATCCGTGGGCGCGACGTCGACGGAAGGTCACCGCGGAGGAGCTCGCTTCGACGTCCCTCCTGGTCAGAGAGCCGGGGTCGGGCACCCGCACCACGCTCGACGACGCGCTCAGCGCCTTTCCCCGCGCCGAACCGCTCCTCGAACTCGGCAGCAGTGCCGCCATCCGCACGTCCGTCGCCGCGGGTGTCGGACCCGCGGTGTTGAGCAGTCTGGCGATCGCCGACGACGCGCGCTCGGGCGCCGTCCGCCCCGTCGAGGTGGACGGGCTGGATCTGACACGCGCGTTGCGCGCGGTGTGGCGACCGCCGAGAGAATTGCGGGCCCCCGCCGCCGACCTGGTCCGCATCGCCAGAAAGGACACCGCATGACCGAACCGCAGCTCGGGTACGACGCCATGGCCGAGACGTACGCCCAGCTACTGCCGGAGGCGTTCGCGTCTCCGATCGAACGGGCCGCCGTCGACGCGTTCGCCGATCACGTGCGCGACGTCGGCCTCGGGAGCACGGTCGTCGACGTGGGATGCGGAGTCGGTCACGTCGCCGCGCACCTGACGGCGTCGGGCCTCACGGTGACTGCGGTGGACCCCAGCGCCGGAATGCTCGATCAGGCGCGCCTCGCGCATCCGGATCTGACCTTCACCACCGACGATGCACTGTTGCGGAGCGTCGACCTCTCGACGGTCGCCGGGGTGCTCGCTCGGTACAGCCTCATTCACGTCCCGCCCGACGACGTCCGCCTGGCGCTTCGCGACTGGGCGACGCGCCTGCGCCGCGGAGCCGTTGTTCTGCTCGCGGGGCAGTCGACCGACGACGAGGGGGTCGCCGAGTTCGACCACGCCGTGGCGCCGGCGTGGCGGTGGCACCCGGACTCGATCGCGGCGGCCCTCGCCGAGGCCGGATTCGCGGAAGTGTGGCGCACCGTGTCCCGGCCTGCCGAGGGCTTCCATCGGTTCCCCGAGTTCCACCTGTGCGCCCGGCTGACGTCCGAATAGAGCCTGCTACCGGGAGGGACGTCGGCGGCGTTGGCTGCTGCGCCCCTTGCCGGGAACCTTTCCGGCGGCCTCGCGATTGGCGCGTTTGGCCGCGGCCTTCTCCTTCGCCGACCGCTTGGGCGCGGGCTCGGCGTTGCCTCGGGACGAGGTGACCTTGCGTCCACGGACGATGCCGATGAACTCGTCGCACAGATCCGACGTCGGAGCGCTCCACAGCAGTCCGACGGTGCTCGACGGCGCCCCGACCACTGGCCG
>JASLJL010000321.1 GCA_030152405.1 Gordonia sp. (in: high G+C Gram-positive bacteria)
AGTGGGTGTGCCTCCAACACACCGGATATGCCCGCGCTCAGGCTGAACGATTCTGGCAAGCCTTGAGCGGTGGCACGCCGGTGCCGCGCACCGTTGATGAAGCACTGCAGCGTCAAGACGAGCTGGCTTGGGTGACACACATCCGTGTGGCGCTCGACGGCGTATACTTCAAGTGCGGAGTGAGAGGTGGAGCAGATGAGTGTGAAAGATCGACTGGTGGAGGCGACGGCATCACTGATGCGCTGTCACGGTGTCGCGGGCACCTCGCTGGCGGACATCTTGTCGACGAGCGGAGTCTCGCGTCGATCGATCTACCTCAACTTCCCGGACGGCAAGGCGCAGCTCGTCACCGAAGCGACACGTGCGTCCGGCGCGGTCATCACCCAGACGATCGAAGCGATTCTCGACTCCCCGGATCCCATCAGCGCCTTCAGTGACATGTGGGTGGAAGTCCTGACCTCCAGTGAGTTCGACGCGGGGTGTCCGGTCGTGGCCGCGGCGCTCGGCCGCGCGGACGCACCCTCCGCCGCCGATCTCGCGGGTGACATCTTCGGCCAGTGGCACGGCCTGGTGCGAGATCGACTGGTCGACGACGGGATCGACTCGGCCACCGCGGAGTCGCTCGCGATCACCATCGTCTCCGCCGTCGAAGGCGCCGTGATCGCCTCGCAGGCCCGACACTCGACCCGCCCGCTGACCGAGGTCGCGATTCGTCTCCGCGAGCTGGTGGCTCTGCATCTGTCGGCCGTCGCCTCTGCAGACTGAGGTCGTCTGCGAGGCGGCCTTTCCGACGTCGCCGGCTACGCGTGCGCCAGAACCTGGATCGCCAGGACTGCGGCGCCGATGCCGACGAGTATCAGCATGGCCGCAGTGCGCTGCTGCCAGCTGATGGCCGCGCCGCGCACCGATAGCCACACGATCAGAGCCAGCTCGGCGAGGTAGATCCCGCCCGCGACGAGAAGTGCGGTCTCGATCTCGATGGCGTCCCAGGCGGCGGCCAGGATGAGCAGCGCGGGCAGTACCAGGGAGCTCAACGCGCCCAGGGTCGTCTGTGCGATCAGCCCGAGCTTGCGTGCCTCCGGAAAGTGCTTGTGCACCGCGAGGTGGGCGATGACGTCGGACGCGAACGCCGCGGACGTCACTCCCAGCACGCCGAGCATCAGGGTCAGGAACGACTGTCCCGGAGTGCGGTGATGGACGTCTCCGGTGTACAGCGCGACGATGATCGCGAGGCCCGTGAAGGCGACGTACACCCGCTCCTTGAGGTACCCGACCTTCTCGGACTCGTCGATCTCCCCCGATGTCGGCGTCTTGGTCATGCGTCGAAGATTAGCCTTCGAGCCACCGGCGGTAGCGGCGAAGGGCGAACGCCTGCAGAACCGTCTCGACGACGAGTGCCACGCGCGGATCGGTCCCCGGCCGCGGTGCACGACCGCTGCCGAGGCGTCTCAGCTGCCGTCGGACCCTCGCCATGCTCGCGGCCGATGCCACGGCCTTGTCTTTGAGTGGGACGGGCGCGACCTCGACCACGGCGTCCGAACCGTGCCGCCACTGATTGGGCAGTTCGGGATTCATGGCGAGCGCGGTGCCCATGCCGACGACGTCCACTCCGCTGGCGAGGACCTCCTCGGCCACCGGCCGTCGGACGACGCCGCCGGTGAGCATGAGCGGCAGCGGGCTGTTCGCCGCGAGCTCCTCGGCGAGACTTAGGAAGTACGCCTCGCGGGAGCGGCTCCGCTCATCGCCGGCCTGCCCGGTCATCGCCGGAGCCTCGTAGCTGCCGCCGGACAGTTCGACGAGATCCACGCCGAGCGGCGCGAGCATCGTGATCACCGCGGCGGCGTCGTCCGCGTCGAAGCCGCCGCGCTGGAAGTCGGCCGAGTTGAGTTTCACGGCGACCGCGAACTTCTCGCTCACTCGAGCGCGGACGGCGCGCACGATGTCGAGCAGGAGTCGTGCGCGATTCTCGAGGCTGCCACCCCACTCGTCATTGCGCTGGTTCGACAACGGCGACAGGAACTGGGACAGCAGATATCCGTGCGCCGCGTGGATCTCGACGCCGTCGAATCCTGCCTCTTCGGCGCGTGCCGCGGTCTCGGCGAACCGTTCGACGGTCTCGCGGATCTGCGCAGCGGTCATGGCGACCGGTTGCGCAAAACGCTTGGTGTTCTTGCCGAGCTCGACGCGCACGTCCGACGGACCCCATGCGACGCCGGGCATGTCCGCGCGAATCTGCCTTCCGGGGTGATTGATCTGCATCCACACCTGCGAGCCGCCGGATTTCGCGGCGCTCGCCCAGGCGCGGAAGGGTTCGAGGGGTGTGGTCGCGTCGAGTACGACGCCCGCCGGCCCGGTCAGGGCCTCGGCGTGAACCATCACGTTGCCGGTGATGAGAAGCCCTGTTCCGCCTGCGCTCCAGCGCTGGTAGAGGCGAATGAGGGCATCGCCGGGCAGTTGGCCGCGGTCGGCCATGTTCTCCTCCATCGCGGCTTTGGCCAACCGGTTCGGAAGCACCGCGCCACTGGCGAGGGTGAACGGGGTGAAGAGGGGTGATTCGGTCGTCGCTGGCATCGAGCTTCCTTCTGCGGTATGTTGACGCTGTAT
>JASLJL010000396.1 GCA_030152405.1 Gordonia sp. (in: high G+C Gram-positive bacteria)
ACAGAAGTGAAACCACAAGGTTCCTCCCTTGTCTCTCTGTCGAGAAAAGTCTGAGTTCTCGCAAGGTCACCGGATCGAACGGGACGAAGTCTTCGCGCCATAGATCCCGTCGGATCGAGGTCCTCGATCCGCGTCCTGCCATCTCGCACATCCTGGTAGGGCCGGTGGTGCTGCCGTGAAAGATCAACTCCGGCCGCACGTTGTCGTCGACCGGGCCACAGCTTCTCGGCGGGGCCGCGTTGGCCTGGGTTTCACTAGCCGACCGCTCTCTCAGGCCCAGTCCGACAGGTCGGTCTCGGAGCGTCCGTTGGCGCTGACCTTCGCCAGGGTGTGGAGCGTAGTAGACACGGCGGCGCCGCCGACTGACACTCGCCATCCGGCCACCTCCTGTCGAAACGCTGCCGCAGAGAGGCTCAACAGTTCTCTGCCGCGGGAGCTGACGGTGATCACGCGCTCTCGCCGGTCGTCTCGATTCCGATGACGTTCGATGAGCCCGAGGGATTCGAGCGACTGCGCAGTCTTGGCCGAGGCCTGCTTGGACACCCCGAGTCGGGCCGCGAGCTCGACGCTCGTGCAGCCGTCCCCAATCGCCTGGAGTGCGAATCCGTGAGTGGCGCGTATGTTGGGAAACCCCTGTTCAGCGAGCTGTTCGTGCACCGCGTCGACGAGTCCTCGAAATGTGCGCATCAGCAGGAACGGTGCATGGACGTCGTCGAGGTTCATCTGAACAGCATAGGTGAGGTGGACAATGTGGTTGACTATTAAATCGTCAACCACATTGTCTATCTAGGAGTTCTCATGCCCAGAATCGCAGCAACGACTGCGCCTGTCTTCCACGCTCACGGAGTCCAGTTCACGTCGCACGTCTCGACCGCGGCCGGTTCCGAGAGTCTCGCCGCCTGGCGCGCCGACTTCGCTCCGGACACGCCGGGACAGGCGCACACGATGTCTCGGGAGGAGATCCTCTATGTGCTCGGCGGTGAACTCGACGTCGAGATCGGCGAAAATGAGTTCCGGGCGAGCACTGGCGACGCGGTGCTCGTCCCGGCTCACACTCCGTTCCGGGTCAGCAACATCTCCGACGCCCCGGCGAGCGCCTGGGTGACGACGACCGTCGGGATGACCGCCACCATGCTCGACTCCGGTGACGAGTTCGCGCCGCCGTGGGCTCAGTGATGTTGGAGGACCGAACTCACTGGCCCGGCCAGCCCTCCACCGCCTCGACCTCGCCGTCCTCGATCGCCTTCGACAACTGTGCGTGATCCCGGTCGTTCTGGTCGGCGTACGCGAACGCGAATGAGCTGAACGCCTCGCCGACCTTGTCGGCCTTCCCGAGGTAGTCGTGGATCGCCTGAACGTCCCCGCTGCGTGCGTGCGCCCGCGCCAGGACGTGACCGCAGGCGGACGCGAACTGGGAGAGTCGAGGCGCGATCATCTCGCCCTTCGGGATCACCTTGCCGTCGCGGAACTGCCGGACGTAGAAGTCCATCTCCTCGCCGTCGGAATCGCCGCCGATGGACGTCCAGCCGACGAACATGTCCGTCGCGCTCTGGATCATCCGCTGACCGTGGATCACGCGAGAGCCGTGATTGTCGTACGGACTGGGGCCGAGGAACTGTTCGTAGACGGATGCGGTGGCCTGTTTGAGCTGCAAGAACATCGGGTCGCCGGTCCGGCGCTCCTCGCTCAGGGTCAGGAACACGCGCATGCCGACACTGCCGACACCCACCACCTGCTGCACCGCGTCCACGAGATCGAAACGCGACCACAGCGACGAGATGTGGTCGGGCACCGACGCCTGGTACTGGGAGATGATCCGCTCGAGTTCATTGAGGTGCTCTCCGAGCGCGTGAGTGCGATACGGCGGGTCCTCGGTGATGCGCTGGACGCCGTCGACGACGTCGGTCAGCTTCCGGAACGCCCCGCGGTTCGACCGCTTCTCCGCACGCTTCTCGATCAACTTGTCGAGCTTGTGGTCGTCGTCCGAGGTGGTGTAGTCGAGGAGCTGTTCGGTGCTGACGCTGTCGTACCAGATGTCGATCTCCGGCCAGCCCGCATAGGTCCTGATCCATTCGCGGTAGCCGGCGTAGCCGGCCGCCACCGCGTCCTTCGCGTGCTGTTCGACTCCGTTCGCGCGGGCCAGGATCACCAGGCTGGTGAGGAACCGCTTCACGTCCCATTCGAACGGTCCGGGGAGCGTCTCGTCGAAGTCGCGTAGGTCGAAGGCGAGATTGCGCTCCGGGGTCCGCCACAGTCCGAAGTTGAGCACGTGGGCGTCGCCGCACAGCTGGACGTCGATACCGGTGTTCGGCGACGACGCCAGATCGGCGGCCATCACCGCCGCGGCGCCGCGGTAGTAGGTCCATGGCGACGCCGACATGCGGCCGTGTCGCAGGGGGAGCAGGCGCTGGTCGCGAACGGAGTTCTGCGCGAGGATCGTCGCGAGCGCGTCGTGACCGCGTCCGTCCGGATCCCAGACGCCGAGCGATCGGCGCCCGACGGTCTTACGGCGTGCTGCACCGTCGATCGAGGCGATCTTGTTGGGGCGGGATGGGAACGCGGAGTCGCCCTGCCAGAGGTTCATCTCGACATCTTCCCTCATCGGCGGTCGGCGTCGGTTCGTTCGCGGATCAATTCGGCGAGGATTCGCAGTCCTCGGGCCGCGTCGTCGTGCTCGGCATGGCTGAAGTTGAGTCGCATGGTGCCGAGTTCGGGCTCGCCGGCATAGAACTCCTCGCCCGGCATGAACGCGACGCCACGCGCGACCGCCTCGTCGAGAAGGAGCCGGGTGTCGAGACGGGAACGAAGGCGAAGCCAGTAGAACAGCCCGCCCGCGGGCGTCTCCCAGTCGGCGATGTCGCCGAAGCTCTCGGTGAGCAGCTCCTCGAACCTGTCGCGTCGGACGCGGTAGAAGGCGGCGAGCTCGTCGAGCCGGGCCGGCCAGCGATCACTGGTGAGAGCGTCGAGGACGATGTGCTGCGACAGTCGAGAACTGTGCAGGTCGACGGCCTGCTTCAGCATCACGAGGCGATCGAACAGGTCCGGTGACGCGGTCAGGAAGCCGAGCCGCAGGCCCGGGGCGAACGTCTTCGAGAACGATCCCTGATAGACCCACGACGCCCCGTGCATCCGGGCGACGATCGGTGTGCGGTCGACGTCGTCGTATCCGAGCTCGCGATAGGGGTCATCCTCGAACAGGACGGTGTCGCCCGCGATGCAGGCGTCCGCGATCCGATCGCGCTCGGAATCGGAGGCGCAGGCGCCGGTCGGGTTCGCGAACGTCGGAACCGTGTACGCCAGCGCCGCGTCGCGCAACGAGTCGGAGTCCAGCCCGGTGAACCGGGCGCCGTACAGCCGGAACACCTGCAGCGCCGCCAAGTACGTCGGCTGTTCGACGGCCGTCGGCGTTCCTCGGTCGACCAGCAGTTTCGCGACGAGATCTATGCCCTGCTGGCTGCCGCTCAGGATGATCACCCGGTGATCCGGAGCATCGACGCCCAGCGCGCGCAGCCGTTTCGCGACCTCGCGACGCAGGGTCGGCTCACCCTCGCTGGCGCCGTACTGGAGCAGGTCGGGAGAGACTGCACCCGACCACTCGGGGAGCATCGACGTCGCGGGCAGCCCTCCGGCGAACGACACCATGCCCGGGCGATCGACGACGCCGAGGACGGTTCGAATGGGGGACGGACGCAGGTCGTCGATACGATCGGAGAACGTCGGCATGAGCAACCCTCTTCACTGATAGGTCAATATTGTTGCCGTGATTCTGCCCGCCCGAGGAAAGTGGGTCAATATGTTTGACCGAAATCGCGAAGTGCTGCTCCGCCAAGCGATCGAAGACCTGTACTTCGGATACCGCTCGTTCACCGCTCTGCCCGACGAGATGCTCGCCGACAGCGGGCTCGGCCGCACCCACCACCGCATCCTCTACTTCATCTGTCGGCGTCCGGGGATCTCCGTGGGAGAACTCATCGCGCTGCTCGACGTGACCAAGCAGGCCGTTCACCGCCCGATCAAAGACCTCGACGACCGTGGCCTGGTGACGAATGCTCCCGACGTCGACGATCGTCGGGTCCGACGTCTCACGGCCACCGACACCGGCATGCAGCTCGAGCGGAGCCTCACTCAGACCCAGATGGCGATGCTCGACGACGCGTTCGCGGACATCGGTGCGGAAGGCGAGCAGATCTGGCACGCGGTGATGGCCCGGCTCGCCGGACACACCACCGCCGGCTGATCCGCCGCCGCCGTCAATTCGCCAGCGCGGGATCCGCCTCGTGCGTCGCGACCGGCTCCGGCGTTACATCGGCGCGCGGCCGGAGCATGACCGCGGCGACGACCGCGGCGAGAGCGGTCAGAGTGCCCGACACCACCAGGCACAGTTGGAGACCAGCGAGAAAGGCGTCCCCGAACGCCGTCATCACCGCACCTGTGGCCGGACCGGCCTGCACATGCGCCGCAGCTCCGAGCCCTTCCGAGTCGACCGCGGTGACCACGGAGTCGGCCAGTGGGCCGCCGACACCGTTCGAGGCGAGACGGTCGGGGAGTGCACGCACGGCGCCCGCGGTGAGCAACGTTCCGAGAACTGGGGGACCGCGGGCGCCGCCGACCTGACGGAACGCGTTGTTCCCCGCCGCGGCCATACC
>JASLJL010000402.1 GCA_030152405.1 Gordonia sp. (in: high G+C Gram-positive bacteria)
CCAGGATCGAGATCGACATGACGGCGAGCAGCTGCACCTGCTGGACGTCGTTGGTGGTGCGGGTGATCAACGACGGCGCGCCGAACCTGCCGACTTCGCGCGCCGAGAACTCGTTGACCCGGTGCAGGAGATCGTGCCGCATGTCGCGGCCCGCGCCGAGGGCGGCTTTCGCGCCGAAGTACATCGCGGCGACCGAACACACGATCTGCACCAGCGACACGAGCAGCATCCAGCCGCCGGTTGACAGGATGTAGCCGGTGTCGCCGGTCGCGACACCGCGGTCGATGATGTCGGCGTTCAGTGTCGGGAGATAGAGCATCGCCGCGGTCGCCACCAGTTGGAGGGCGATCACGGCGATGATCAGACTGCGATACTTCGTCAGGTACAAGCGAAGGAGTCGGATCAGCACTCGATCGATCGTACGCAGTTTCTCGCTTCGCGCGAGCCGATATCTCAGCGCAACGAGACGGCGGCTTCGTCCGAGTACGTGAGGTATGTGAACGACTCCGTGAAGTACAGGTTCACGACGTCGGCGTCATGCGAGTCGTAGCCGATCGACACGTCCTGGCCGATGGTCAGCTCGAAGTCGCCGCCACGCGTCGACACCAGGTAACCGCCGGTCACGGCGGGCGCCCAGACGATCTCACCGTCGGGAAGGATGCGGCGCAGGTGCTCCCGGATCGGGTAGCCGTGGTTCGACGTCTCGTTGACCTGCGCGTACAGGTCCGCGGACAGGGCGAGCGAGTACGGGCCGTCGACGGATGCGAGCCGGAGCTTGTTGACGGCCTGGCTGATCGCCTCGGGAAGGTCGCGCACGTCCGCCGGAAGCGCCACGTGCGACGCGCCCGCCGAGATGCCGGAGATCTGCGCGGCGGCGTAGCCGGAGAAGATCGCCCGGTCCTCCGCGAGCGCCAGATCACGCGCCGCGTTCACCACGGGATCCCAGTCGGAGTCGGCGGCGCCGCGCTCGACGTCGTCGATCGCCTCACGCGTCACGGTGAACGGGACCTTCAACTCGACCAGCGGCTGAGCGTTCCGAAGGTACGCGGAGATGCCGTCGGCCGGGGAGTCGATCTTGGTGCGGTGACCGATGGTCACCGAGTCGGTGTCCAGGCCCAGCGGCCCCTTCACGTCGACGAGTCGGCGACCCGCGACGTTCCGCTTGAACGAGCGCGAGGCCTCCTCTTCGATCTCGGCCCAGGCTGCGCTGGAGATCGGTGCGAGTTCGCGATGCAGGTTGGTCATCGTCGGATCCTTTCGTGCGGTGCGGTCGTCGGCGGTCGGGTGATTCAACGGAGGGAGCCGATGCCCAACGACCCGTCGGAGGGTCGTGGTTCGGCGGGAGCGTCCTCGACCGGCGGGCCCGGGGCGGGCGGCGGGTCGGCGAGGAACTCGGAGGTCGGAGCGAAGAACTGCACGCCGGTCACGGCGGTCGTGAAGTCGAGGAGACGGTCGTGATTGCCTTCGGGGTCACCGATGAACATGTTCCGAAGCATCACCTCGGTCACCTCCGGCGTCCGGGAGTACGCGATGAACAGCGTCCCCTTCTCGCCGTCGCCCGCGATGTCGCCGTACGGCATGTTGTCGCGGACGATCTCCTGCGGCCGACCGTCGAGGTCGGGCAGGTTGGTGAGCGCGGTGTGGGCGTTCGAGGGCTTCGTGTCGTCGTCCATCTCGACGTTGTCGAGTTTCGACCGCCCGATCGCGTCCTCTTGATCGGGGACGGGCAGCGCGTTCCACGACGAGAAGTCGGTGACGTACCGCTGGATGGCGACGTAGCTGCCGCCGGCGAAATCGGGATCGTCGTCCTCGTCGACGAAGACGGCGGCGACGGCATCCGGGCCGGTCGGGTTCTCGGTGCCGTCCACGAAGCCGATCAAATCGCGAAGATCGAAATAGCGGAAGCCGTGAGTCTCGTCGACCGTCGTCACCGCGTCGCCGAGTGTGGCCGTCCACAGTCTGCCGAGCTCGAACGCGAGATCGGGGCGGTCGGACTTGACGTGCAGCAACAGGTCGCCCGGTGTCGACGGTGCGGTGTGCGTGGCGCCGGTGAGCTCCACGAACGGGTGCAGGTGCGCGGGGCGAGGCCCGGTGAAGAGCCTGTCCCACGCGTCGGAGCCGATGCCGATGATCGCCGACAACGTGGACTCCGGTGCGCGTGACGACACCGTCTTCACCAGCCCGGCCAGGCCCGTGATCGCGTCGCGCACCGCGGCCTCGCCGCCGTCGTCGACGGTCACGACCAGGAACAGTGCGGACGGCGTCTTACTCGTCAGGATGTGCTGTCCGGTACCCACCCGAACAGCCTATCGCCTCCGGGCGTCGCCTACTGGTCGCGATACTCGTTCGGATTCGGCATCGGTCGAGTCGGATCGGCGAACGGCGAGCGGAACGCTCCGGTGTCGGTGTCGTCGAGCGGGCTCGGCGCCACGTGGCCTTCGGGGTCGGTGTCTGGGCTCGACTGCCATTCCGACTCCTGCGGGACGGCGCGTTGCCACTCGTTCTGCGCGGGCAGCTCGGTCGTCTCGGGAGCGGGCGCGTACGGCGCGGCGAACGTCGGACGCTCGTGGTCGGGATCGCCATGCGACGCCGGATCGTATGTGTACGCGCCTTCGGTGTACGCGAACGACGTGGTGGGAGCGTCGTCGCCGCTGGGCTCAGCTTGAGGATCTGCAGCAGCCGCTCCGATGGGAACCGTCGCTCCGTCGGCGGGTGCGGACGGGTCGGTCTGCGGATCGACGGGAACGCTGGGATCGGTCTCCGGGTCCTGAGGCTTCGCGGAGCGACCACGCCAGACGAGGAACGCCCAGAGCAGCAGCAGAAGGGCGCCGAGGACACCCAGGATGATCGGAACGTACGTGCCGCCCCACTTGAGCAGGTTCACGTAGTGCGTGGCGCGGTCGGTCTGCTGTGCGACGGTCTGGTCGGACCACTTGAACGTCGCCTTCAGAGCGTCCATGCGGAAGTCGCGGATGGCGCGCGGGGTCTCGGCGCTGTCGTCGGGCGACTTGAAGTACTGGTGCTGCTCCTCGAACCCGTCGACGATGGTGCCGGTGACCGGTTCGACATACACGTGGCGGGTGGCCGCACCGTAGCGGTGCAGCTCCACCATGTCCTTGCCCTTGACGCCCTTGCCGGTGATCCCCCACCAGCTCGCGGGCATGTTCAGGATGGTGCCCAGCGGAGCGTCGCCCTGCGGGTTAGGAAGGTCGGAGAGGTCTCGCTCGGGCACGTCGGCCTCGAAGTGGTACGTCGTGACGCCGTTGATGACCTTCTCGTCGACGAACTTGGCGGGCGAGTCCTGCCGGGTGTTGGTGTCGAAGTAGTAGTACTCGCGCTTCTGCACGTCGAAGCCGAACTTGTACTGGAAACCCTTGCGGTCGTCGAGCCGGACGGACGCGTCGTCCACATTGCCGCCCTCGGGGACCGATTCGAGCTGAAGCGAGCTGACGGCGCCGTTCGGCACGGAGGTCTTGCGGTCCACCGACACGCGGTCGACCGTCGCGGTGAGCAGAGCGTCGTCGCAGGGGCGGTCGCCGTCGGTCGCCATCGACAGGTCGCGTTCCTTGCCCGAGCCGTCGCGGACGCGGTCGATGCGGACCGTCTGCGCCGACTGCAGGGTGGCCTGATCCGCGTTCGACGGATCGACGATCACCGACCGTCGCTGCTGAGTGAGGTGCGCGTCGAACTGCGCGGCCTTCTTCTTGCTCACCGAGCAGCGGTCGAAGATGACAGCCGGGTACCGGTCGCCGGTCTCACCCTGCGCCGGGACGGTGGTCGCGACGGACGTGATGTCGAGGTCGAGCGGCACCACCTTGAGCTTGGGCACCAGGTACAGGGGGATGACGACGGCGGCGGCGATGAACGCGACGCCGAAGAACGCCGTGAATGCCAGTAGGACGCGCTTCATTTCAGACGGCTCCTTCGATCACGTTCGGCTTCCTTCATGATCCCGGCCATGTAGCCGTAGATCTCTCGGTCGCTGATCGCCTTCCATCGAGGCGCGAGCAGCTTCATGTACTTCTCAACGTAGAGCAGTTGCTTGCCGACGAGGACCAGCTCGCGCGGCAGCCGCGCGTCGTGGGCCTTCGCGACGGCCGCCAGCTGACGGCCCAGATCGGTGTAGCTCATCGAGCCGAGCTCGGTGGTGGACAGCGGCGAGGTGACCTTGCGCAGGTCTTCGCCGCCCTTCGCGGTCGATCCCGGACTGTGCACTGCGCCCAGCAGGAAGATCGCTCGTCCTGCGGAGTCGTAGTCCTGTTTGACGATCAGATCGACGACGAGTTGCCGCAGAATGCGACGGGTGCGCGCGTCGAAGCGTCCGACGATGCCGAAGTCGAGGAGCACGAGTCTGCCGTCGTCGTCGACGAGCACATTGCCTGCGTGCAGGTCTCCGTGGAAGAGACCGCCGTGGAACGCCGAGTCGAGCAGCGACAGCAGCAGGTTGCGGACGAGGGTCTCGCCGTCGTGCCCGGCGGCGCGGACCGCGGCCGCGTCGTCGATGCGCGTCGCGTAGATGCGTTCCATGGTCATCACGCGCTGCGTGGTGAATTCGTCGTACACGCGGGGGACGCGCACACGATCGCCGAACTGCCCGGGCTGCAGGCACTCGAACCATTCGGCCATGGTGGCAGCCTCGTTGCGGAAGTCGAGTTCGGCACCCAACCCGTCGGCGAAGTCCTCGACCACGTGCCGGGCCGACAACATGCGTCCGTACTCGGAGATCTCGACGAGGCCCGCGAGGCGTTCGAGGATCGCGACGTCGGGCGCGAGCCGGTCGGCGATGCCCGGGCGCTGGATCTTCACGACCACCTCGTCGCCGTTGTGCAGCGTGGCGGTGTGGACCTGGGCGATCGAGGCCGACGCGATGGGCGTCTCGTCGAAGCTCGCGAACACCTCGTTCGGAGTGGCGCCGAGATCGGCGACGAAGAGGGCTTCTATCTCCGCGTAGTCCGTGGGACGCACCTGGTCGAGGAGCGATTCGAATTCATTGGAGAGCGTTGCGCCGAACACGCCGGGGCTCGACGCGATCAACTGTCCGAGCTTCACGTAGGTGGGGCCGAGGTGCTCGAATGTGCGCCGGACCTCGTGTGCGACGTCGGCCGCGCCGGGTGTGCGTCCGCGCAGCAGACTCTGTACGGAGCCGACGGCGAGGCGTCCGACGCCTGCCGCGGTGTGGGCGGTAGTGGAGGCGAAACGGCCGAGTTCACTGACCGGCGACACGGAGGGCAGTGCGCCGTGGGTCGTCTTCGGGTCGGGTTCGACGGTCATCACGCCTGTGGAGTCTAGTGTGTCTGCGCGGTCCGGTCCGATTCGTCGTTGCCCCGCGGGCGTGGGCGGACTACCGTCGATCACGGTTTTCGATTCTGAGTCGATAACTCCGAGCCAGGAGGATTCCATGAACGGCGGCACCGAACGCAGGGCCGACCTCGTCGTCGTCGGCGCGGGCATCGCGGGTCTCACGGCCGCGTTGTGCGCCGCAGAACGGGGACTGCGCGTGCTGGTCCTCAACAAGGGCGCCCGTTGGAGTCCCGGTGCCGCGGAGCATCCCACGTCCACGTTCTACGCCCAGGGCGGGATCGCCGTGGTGGATCCGAGCATCGCCGACGACTCGATCGACCTGCACGTCACGGACACGCTCAACGCCGGTGCCGGGCTCACCGACCCGACGTCGACGCGGCCCATCCTCTCCGACGGCTGGTCGGCAGTGGGGCAGCTCGTCGATCGGGGCGCGCGATTCGACACCGCCGCCGACGGCCGGTTCCTCCGCACACGAGAAGGCGGACACAACGTCCGTCGGATCATCCACGCGGGCGGCGACGCAACCGGCGCCCGCGTCCAGCAAGCGCTCGGGGAAGCCGCGGGCGCCGCGGGTCTGACCGTCCTCGACGACACCTGGGCCTCCGACATCCTGGTCGGCGACGGAGAGGTGGCCGGGGTGGCGTACGTCAGCGACGGGGTGCCCGGCGTCGCCTGGGCGCCGACGGTGCTGCTCGCCACCGGAGGGGTGGGACACGTCTACGCGGCCACCACCAACCCGGCGGGAGCCACCGGTGACGGCATCGCTCTGGCGCTGCGCGCAGGCGCCGCCGTGGCTGATCTCGAGTTCGTCCAGTTCCATCCGACGATGCTCTTCGTGCCCGGGGCGCGGGGCCGGCGCACCCTGGTCAGCGAAGCGGTCCGAGGAGAAGGCGGGCGGCTGGTGGACGTGACCGGACGATCTGTCACCGACGGTGTGCATCCGCTCGGCGACCTCGCTCCCCGCGACGTGGTGGCGCGGGCTGTCGCCGCGGCGATGGACCGGACCGGCGCCGACTTCGTGCACCTGGACATCTCCGATGTGGACCGTTTCGAGGAGCGCTTCCCCACGGTCACGGCGGGTGTCCGCGCTTCCGGACTGGACGTGACGGGCGGCCGCCTGCCCGTCGTGCCCGGCGCGCATTACCTGTGCGGTGGAGTGGCGACCGATGTCGCCGGCCGCACCAGTGTGGCCGGACTGCTCGCCGCAGGCGAGACGGCCCGCACCGGGCTGCACGGTGCCAATCGCCTGGCGTCGAACAGTCTGCTGGAGGGTCTCGTGATGGGCCGCCGGGCGGCAGCCGAAGCCGAGACCCGGCGCGATCGGACTATCCGCGAGGTCGACGTGCCGGAGCTGGGGACCGCCCGGATCTGCGACCGCACTCGCCTGCAGGACAAGATGTCCCATCGGGTGGCACTCGATCGCGACGCCGACGGGCTCGATGCGGTGGCCGCGGTGTTCGACGCGGCGCCACTCGCGCCGCGTTCGGATCTGCGGGCCGCCGAAGACGCGGCCCTGCTCCTGACCGCACGCGCGATCGTCGCGGCGGCGCGGCGACGCGAAGAGTCACGCGGCTGCCATCAGCGGGCCGATCATCCGGCGCAGTCGGAGAATCCGGTGTCGCGGCAATTCGTCTTGGCCGACGATGAGCTGGTCCCGACGGCTGAACGCGCCGTGCCAGCCTCCTAGATACCGTCGGGCAACCTCCGTACACTGCTGAACATCAGCCGGAAAGGGGTGTGTTCATGAGTGGTGGACGATGCTGGTCGTCGATCGTCGCCACTGCTGACGAACGCGCCGCGATCCGACTCGGACCCGACGCCGAATGGCTCATCGGGTGTGTTCTGCAGGAGGGGCACCCCGGCGCGCACGCGTCCGACGGCGATCAGGCCCATCACGGTCGACGCCGGTGGCTCGTCTGGGGAGACTTCGCACGCGGAGCGCAGATGGTGCGCGACGAGGACCCCTGCCCGATCGCATCGATCGACGGGTCCACGTGTCTGTTCTATCGCGGACACAGCGGCCGCCACACCTTCGCCCCGCCGGTGCCCCCGCCGCCCCCGATGACCGCGCCGCCGCGACCGGACTTCGGGTCGCCGCTCGACCGGCGGCCCGCTGCGGCTGCGGCGTACGTGCCTCCGGAGCGTCCCGGACTGTCCGCGTTCGACCTGGATCCGGATCCGCCGACCGAGGCCTTCGAGCCGCTTCCCACTCCGCCCGGCTGGCCGCACACCGCCCACCCGCGCACGGTCGATCCGAACACCGCCGACTCGCGCACCGCGATGGATCGACTCTTCGACGGGTTGCCGTCGCTGAAGGCCGAGGACGCGCCCTTCGTTCCGCCGTCGCCGGACGGGACCTGGAACACGTTCGACGAGCCCGTCACCGGAACGTTCGCCACCACAACGTTCCCCGCCGAGACGTTCGCCGTCACCGACGAGAGCGTGCCCGCCGACGTCGTCGACGTCGAGGTGGTCGAGGAGATGCCGGACCTCGGAGACGGGGTCCACGCGGGCGCCGACGGTGCGGGCGATCGCGACAGCGTGCTCGACATGACCGACGTGATCGAAGTGGTGGACTCCGCGGGCGACTGGTCGGCGGTCCATCCCGAACCGGTGATCGCCGAACCCGAACCGCCCGTCACGACCGGGCCCGCGAGGTTCGAGCCCGCGGACGACCGCTCGGGCAAGCGGCAGAAGCACAAGCGCAAGAAGGTCGACAACGCGTACGAGCCCTCTCTCGGGGACGATGCGCCGGGCGGTGCCACCACAGTTGTGTTCCGGGACGATCCGGACGCCACTCTCATGGAAGTCAGGCCGACGTCGGACTCGGTGCTCACCACGTCGATTCTGCAGGTCATCGCGTCGAACGACGATCCTCTGCGCATGGGTGTGCCGACCACGCTGCGGCGTGCGATCGTTCCGCCCGCGGAGACGCCCGAGCTCGAAGCCGGTGATCTGAAGGCGATGACCGTCGCGGTGCGCGACGCCGCCGAGCGGCTTCGCGCGGAGGCGGCGTCGGACGACGCGGACGACCTTCGCGAAGCCCTGCGCGACGTCGCGGGAACCATCGCGGCCATCGCGGCCCGTCTCCCGGAGTAGCAGTCCCGGCTCGGCAGATGTGGGCCGTCTCACCTCCTTTCCATACCCCCTAGGGGTAGACAATCGCTCCGTGGGCGAGTACTACTAAATACCACCAGGGGGTATGAGGAAAGGTATGGAGCATGTGCGCTGCACACGAGACCGACAGCACTGAGGAACACAGCCATCACGGCTACATCGGCAACCAAGCCGGATACGTCCGTCGCCTCAAGCTCATCGAGGGGCAGGCGCGCGGGCTGCAGCGGATGGTGGAGGAAGAGGCGTACTGCATCGACATCCTCACGCAGGTGTCCGCGATGACCAAGGCCCTCGAAGCGGTCAGTCTCGGCCTGCTCTCCGACCACATGAATCACTGTGTCGTCTCGGCGGCCCGCGAGAGCGACGAAGCCGCCGACGCGAAGATCGCCGAGGCCATGAAGGCGATCACCCGCCTGGTCAAGTCCTGACCGGTCGCCGACCCGCCGATCGATCACCCGAACAATCACTGAGGAGTACATCATGAGCGAGATCACCACCATCACCGTCGACGGCATGACCTGCGGACACTGCGCCGCATCCGTGCGAGAAGAGATCAGCGAACTCGTCGGCGTGCAGAACGTCGACGTCGACGTCGCCAGCGGTCGCGTCGAC
>JASLJL010000383.1 GCA_030152405.1 Gordonia sp. (in: high G+C Gram-positive bacteria)
CGATGATGCATCCCGACAAGGAGCACGACCTCGTCGCGCCAATGGCCGACTTCGCGACGCCCGAGAAGCTCCTGCGCTGCATCGAGGCGGTACTCGAATGCCGCGAGGTGCTGGAGATGAATGTGAAACCGAAGTTCGCGGTCGGCGCGATGGTCGTCAAACTCGGCGACCAACTCGCCACCCGGCGTTAGCTCTCCGCGGGCTTCTCGTCGTGCTCGGCGAGAATGTCGTCCCCACCTGCGCCTTCGAGGACGGTGAGCTCGTTGTCGACGGCAGCCGAGATCTCTTCCACCTTGTGCTTGATCTTGTCGATGAACTCGGACATGGCGGGCTCCTCGTGCCAGTGCGGTCGATGTACTCATCAACTATAGGCTGGCGCGCCCGTAGTCTGGCCGGGTGAGTGAACGACGACCACGGTCCCCAGTCGGCGACCTGCCCTGGGTGTTCGGCGGCGGCGTGATCGGAACGGCGGCCCGCTGGGCGGCGGAGGAGCAGTGGCCCGCGCATCCCGGACAGTGGCCGCTCGGCACTTTTCTCGTGAACGTCGTCGGCGCGTTCGTGCTCGGTGCACTGCTCGAGACGCTCATCAAGCTCGGCCCCGACGAGGGCGGCCGCCGGCGCATCCGGTTGACCGCGGGAACCGGATTCTGCGGTGCGTTCACCACCTACAGCGCGTTCTCCCTGGAGATCAGTCTGCTCGGCAAGGACGGCCACGTGTGGACGGCGGTCGCGTACGCACTGATCAGCGTCGTCGTAGGCGTCATCGCCGCGGCGACGGGAGTGTGGGCGGCGCGGCGTGCTGTCCCGCTGACGGGCGACCGGCCATGATTCCCCTCCTCACGTTTCTGGCAGGCGCCATCGGCGCGGTCCTGCGCTATCTCGTGGACGACGCGTGCCGTCGTCGGTGGCCTGGCGCGTTCCCCGGACCGACCTTCGCCATCAACGTGACCGGCTCGTTCGTGATGGGAGTGATCTCGGGAGTCGTGATGTTCCACGGCGTCGGTCAGGACTGGCAGACGGTGTTCGGGACCGGTCTGCTCGGTGGCTACACGACGTTCTCGACGTCGGTCCTGGAGACCGTGCGCGCCGGAGGGCGGCGTGGGGTGGTGTACGCGGCGATCACGTTGCTGGGATCGGTCGGGGCCTGCGCCGTGGGATTGGCTCTGGCCTGGGGGCTGTAGGTCGGTCGGAGCGGATCCAGCGGAATCGACTCAGCGATGGAGTGCCGGGGCGACGAATCTCTCGATGACCGCCCGTTCCTCGGCCTCCGTCGACGGGACGATCAGCATCGAGACGATCACGCGGATCAACCAGCGTGCCGCCACCGGATCGTCGCCTGCGATCGATTGGACAGCGTGCGAGGACAGCGCCAGTTCGCTGGTCAGCCCCGCGCCCGCGGGGCCGAACCAGGCCGAGAGTGCGGGGTCGGCGCGGACCTCGGCGAGCGCTATCAGAATCGACTCGGTGGTCTTCGTCATCGGATCGTGAAGTGTCGACGTCTGATCGGCGATCGATGCCGCGATCGTCTGAGTCACTTGATCGATGTACGCCAGTTGCAGTGCGGTCCGGCTGTCGAAGTGACGGTACAACGTCGCACGCGAGCAGCCCGCCGCTGCTGCGATGTCGGACATCGACACGTCGCCGCCATGCTCGGCGAACTGCTCGGCAGCCACCTGCAGGATGCGGTCTCGTGCGGCGGAGCGTCGTGCGCCGGTCCAGGTGGAGGTCATGCGGTGAACGGTACGGAGACCGGACGTCGAACATAGTTGCCGGGGGCCCAGACGATCCCGTCGACGTCCACGTCGAAGTCGGGGCAGCGGGCGAGCATCTCCGTCAACGTGACGCGCGCCTGCATTCTGGCGGCCGCAGAGCCTAGGCAGAAGTGAGACCCGTGACTGAACGTCAGCAGGCCCGGCGGGTCGCGTCGGACGTCGAGCCGGTCGGCGTTCGGACCGTGCAACCGCTCGTCGCGGTTGGCCGACGCGTAGCAGAGCAGGACTTTTCGTCCGGCGGGGATCGTGGTGCCGTCGACGTCGACGTCCCGCGTCGTGGTCCGAGCGAGTCCCTGCACGGGCGAGGTCAATCGGAGGAGTTCGGTGACGGCGGTGTCGATCGAGCCGGGATCGTCGATGAGCACCCGCCGCTGGTCGCGGTGGTCGGTGAGCAGTGCGCTCGACCCGCCGAGCATTCCGGTGGTGGTGTCGTTGCCGCCCGCCACCATCGTGAAGGCGAACGCGAGCACCGACAGCAGGCCCGCCGAGTCGGTGGCGATCCCCGCGTCGACGAGGTGGGAGACGGTGTCGTCGCCCGGGTGCTTGCGACGATGCTCGATGAGCTCGGCGAAGTATGCCGTGAGTTCCAGGACGGCGTCTGCCGCGGACGTCATCGCTGCGCCCAGATCGGCCCCGGGATTGGCGGCGACGATCGCATCGGTCCAGGCGTCGAAGCGATCCCGGTCTTCCTCCGGGACGCCGAGATAGTGGGCCACCACCATGCTCGGCAGCGGTTTGAACAATTCGGCCGCGATGTCGCCGCCGCCCTCGGCTCGCAATCGCTCAATGCGTTCGACGACGAAGTCGCGTACCAATGGTTCGAGCGTCACCACCTGTCGGGGCGTGAATCCACGGGACACGAGCTTGCGGAACTCGGTGTGCACGGGCGGGTCCTGCATCACCATCGGCGGATTGTCGGCGAGACCGATCTTCTGCAGCTCACCGTAGGCGACGGTGAGCCCTTGCGCAGACGAGAACGTCTGCCAGTCCTTCGCCGCAGCCATCACGTCCGCGTGTCGTGTCAGCACCCAGAAGTCGTCCTCCGGCCGCTCTTCGGGGATCACCCGATGGACCGGATCTGCTGCGCAGCGCCGCGTACATGGCGAACGGATCCCGCCAGGTCTCGCCGGATCGCAGCGTGAACCGAGTGGACACATCTGTATTCATGTGTTGATAGTGAGACAGTTTGCCAAAAGTGTCAACCATCGAACTGTGGCGCTATTCGCACGCGACTCCGTCG
>JASLJL010000416.1 GCA_030152405.1 Gordonia sp. (in: high G+C Gram-positive bacteria)
GCCCGGACCAATGCCGTCCGGAATCCCCGCCGCAGCGCGGCGACGGCCTTCGCGCTCACCCTCGGTCTCATGCTCGTTGTGGTGATCGGAACCCTGGGCGCGTCGTTCAAGGGCACCACCGACGCGGCGGTCGACAAGGGAGTCAAGGCCGACTTCATCATCACCGGCACCAACAACGGGCAGATGCCGCTCGGCATCGCAGACGCCGTCCGCAAGGCTCCCGGTGCTCAAACCGTGGTCAGTCAGGCGATCGCGATCGCCAAGCACGACGGCAAGAATGTGTGGATGACTGCTCCGCTCGGTGGAAAGCTGTCCGATGTGGCGACTCTGACACCCGTCTCCGGAGTGGTGGACGTGCCCGCGAACGGGATGGCTGTCGACGACGCCACCGCCCGCGACCAGGGCTGGAAGGTGGGCGAGGAGGTCACGTTGACCTCGCTCGCCGGAACCGAGGTCAAGGTTCCGATAGTCGGGATCTACGAGGCCACCGAGATCGCCGGCCCACGCCTCATCGGCGAGGACGTGTACCGCGAACTGGTCCCGGTCGAGACGATGCGAGTCGTGCAGCCCATCTGGGTCAAGGGCAAGCCCGGCGTCGATCCCGACACGCTGCGCACCCAGCTGGAGGACGCGACCGCACCGTACCTGATCGCTCAGATCCAGGACCGTGAGGAGTTCAAGAACTCGATCTCGTCGCAGATCGACCAGATGATGATCACCCTCTACGCCCTGCTCGGTCTGTCGCTGGTGATCGCGGTTCTCGGCATCATCAACACGCTCGCGCTGTCGGTGGTGGAACGCAAGCGGGAGATCGGCATGCTCCGAGCCGTGGGCATGGCCCGGGCGCAGGTGCGACGCTCGATCTACCTCGAGTCGACGTACATCGCGGTGTTCGGCGCGCTCCTCGGCGCGGTCCTGGGTCTCGCGATCGGCGTGCCGCTGGTCCGCACCCTCGCCTACTGGGGACTCGAGGGAGTGGTCATCCCGTGGTCGCTCATCGGCGGCACCCTGGTGGGAGCGGCCGTCGTCGGCATCGTCGCCGCGCTGTGGCCCGCGGTCACCGCGGCCCGCACGAGACCGCTGGAGGCTATCGTCGAAGGATGACCTCGGGGAAGAACACCGGCCGGACAGTCGTCCTGTCTCTCGCCGTCGCACTCTCCCTGATCGTGCTGCTCGTCGTGGCGGTACTCGTGTTCCGCGACTCGTCGTCGCAGGACTCGGGTGCCGCCACGACGACTGTCACGGCGCCGTCGTCCACCACGACATCGTCGACGGCGACGAGCACGACGACCCGCTCCACTCCGACGAGCACTCACACCCGTCCGACCGGGGAGCCGGGCACCGTCACCTATCAGTTCACCGGCGACGGAGACGTGGTCGGAGCGTCGTACCGGAGCGGCAACACGATGCGGATCGTCGCGATCACGGGCACTCCGTGGCAGCAGAAGACCACCGTCGACGACCGGCGCGCACGACTCACCGGCATCGTGATCCGCGGCAAGATCACCTGCCTGATCATGCAGGGCGAGGACCTCATCGCCTCCTCCACGTCGTCCGGTGGTCCCATCACCTGCACGGCCACCCTCCCGCGCTGACCGGCCCTGCCGCGCGTCGCCTGGTTCGACTCGATCACCGAATACCGCTGGTTGAGCCGGGGCCGTAGCGCAGCGGAGGGCCCGTGTCGAAACCACTCGCCCGGGTGAGCCGGGGTCAGTGGCGGTGCAGGACGAGGACGAGGTTGGTGGACGCGAACTCGCGGAGGACGGGGACCTTCGCGACCGGCCAGGCCGGCCGGGGGAGATAGCGGGGGAACGCCGCCTGCAGGGTCGCATCGGGCGTCTCACGGGCCCAGCGCAGTCCCGCCGCCGCGGTGATCGGAAAGAGCGACTCCCCGAACAGATTCTTCGGCGGATGCCCGTGGCGCCGCGTGTACCAGCGCGCGGCGCGATGCCCGCCCGCGTAGTGCGTCAGACCCATCTCGTGGCCTCCGAACGGACCCCACCACAGCGTGTAGCTCAACACGACGGTGCCGCCGGGCCGGGTCACCCGCACCATCTCGTCGGCCATCTCCCAGGGGCGATCGGTGTGTTCGGCGACGTTCGACGAATAGCAGACGTCCACGCTGCCCGAACGGAACGGCAGATGCTGGCCCTGCGCACGAACTGCCGTGCGGTGATCCAGTCCGGCCGCATGCATCTCGCCGGCATCCGGTTCCACGGACAGGTAGTCGGCGCCCCGTGCGGTGAACGCGTCGGCGAAGAACCCCGGGCCGCCGCCGACGTCGAGAACGGCGGCGCCGTCGACCGGTCCGTGCAGATCGGTGATCATGACCGCGGTGTCGTCGGCCAGCGCACTGTAGAAGCGGTCCGGATAGGTCTGCTCGTGGCGGAACTCGCGGAACAGCCGGACCGAGCGGGCCACGGTGGCACGGCGGGCGAAGCTGGCAGCGGTCATCGCCTCAGCGTCGCATACCCTGGATCGAGTGAATCCCCCGGCCGACGTCCTGCTGCTGTGCTGGCGCGACACGGGGCACCCGCAGGGCGGCGGAAGCGAACGCTACCTCGAACGGGTCGGCGCCCACCTCGCCGGCCGCGGGTCACGCGTCACGCTCATCACCGCCCGTTATCCGGGAGCGGCCCGCAAACAGATGGTCGACGGGATGCGGGTGCTGCGCGCCGGCGGCCGTCTCACCGTCTACCTCCGCACCGCGGCCACCCTCGCCGCGGCGCGCATCGGCCGCGGTCGTCTGGCCGGGTACCGGCCCGACGTGGTCGTCGACACCCAGAACGGGGTCCCGTTCTTCGCCTCCGCAGTGACCGGTTCACCCACGGTCGTGCTGGTCCACCACTGCCACCGGGAGCAGTGGCCGGTCGCCGGACCGGTCCTGTCCCGAATCGGCTGGTTCATCGAGTCGAGGATCTCGCCGCGTGTCCACCGCGATACGCAGTACGTGACGGTGTCGGAGCCGTCGGCGGCCGAACTCGTCGAGCTCGGCGTCTCCCGAGAGCGAATCACCGTGGTGCGCAACGGCGTCGACCCGGTGCCCGCGGGGGTGGCCGCCCGGGTGGCCCATCCGCGGCGCAGGTTGATCGTCGTCTCGCGGCTGGTGCCGCACAAACAGGTGGAGCACGCCCTGACAACCGTCGCGCGCCTTACCCAGCAGGGTATCGACGTCCACCTCGACGTGGTGGGCGGCGGTTGGTGGGCCGATGAGCTCCGCGCCGTCGCATCAGTCCTGGAGATCGATGATCGAGTGATGTTCCACGGTCACGTCGACGACACCCGAAAGCACGAGCTGCTGGCGGCCGCCGACCTCCATCTGATGCCGTCTCGGAAGGAGGGGTGGGGTCTCGCGGTGATCGAGGCGGCGCAGCACGCCGTTCCCACCGTCGGGTACCGCAGCTCAGCGGGCCTCACCGACTCGATCGTCGACGGGACGACGGGGATCCTGGTCGACGACGTCGACGATCTCGTCACCACCGTCGCCGAACTGGTCGACGACCCGCAGCGCCTCGCGGACCTCGGTCACGCCGCCCGCGAACGGTCACAGAACTACTCGTGGTCGTCGACGGCCGACGGCTTCGAAGCGGTTCTGCGGAGTCTGGCCTGACCTGCGGAGACCAGTCCCGCGATGAGCGCCGCGAACCAGAGCACGAGCGCGACGACTGCGGCCGCCCACGTCCCGATGGTCGGCGCCGGCGATTCGGCGGCACCGTCGATCCGGAGCAGACGCAGATGTTCGCCGTGAAACACTTCCTCGGCGTCGAGACCGGCCGGAACCGCCGCCTCCTCCACAATCACCCAGCCCACGCCGAGATCGGCGAGGGCACGCGCGTCGCCTGCCGCCAGCGCGTCGACGATCTCAGCGCTTCGACCGTCCGGCGCGTCGTAAGCGTCGCCGTCGACGATCAGGCCGCGGCCGGACACGACCGGCGCGTCGACCATGCGCGGCAGCGGGCTCAACGACGGGCCGTGGGTCCACGTCAACGACCGCACGGTGTCGGCGGGCCACACGGCGACGGTGGTGTCATCGGAACCGATCAGAGAGGTGACCTCGGCGTAGTCGGTGGGGATCGTCACCGGGCGGACGCCGCCGCCCACGCCCCAAGCCAGGTCGGGCAGCGGAGCGATCACCAACAGGACGGCCGCACCGACCGCGAATCCGCCCGGCACCCATCGGCGCAGCCAGGCGACGCAGGCGGCCGCGGCGACGGCGACGAAGGGAACGGCCAGCGCCAAGTACTTCTGCGTGTCTCGGAACAGTCCCGCTCCGGGCACATGGGTGAGAGCCGCGTCCATCACCGCCAGCCCCGGACCGGTCGCGGCGAGCACCGTCAACGTCACCGCCCCGACGGCGAGCCATCCCAACGCACGTGTCACCGGTCCCGGCTTGCGCCGGGCGATCTCCACGCACCCGGCGACGATCACCACGAGCAGACAGCCGGTCGCGACGACGGCCCACCACGACGTCCGACTCGACGGGACGGCGTCCGCGTTCCAGATCCCGCCGAGACCGACCGCGGTGCCGAGTGAGCCGAGCCCCGGTTCGGCACGGAGGGCGAACGCTCCCGCTCCGCCCGACGACCCCGACACCGACGACACGACCGACCCGACCAGCCACGGCGACGCCGTGGCCAGCCAGCCGAGAGTCATCAGGGCCGCGTCACGTCGTGGAGCGCGGACGGCGACCGCGACGACCGCGGCGACGATCAGCGCGAGAATCGAGCCGGTGGGAGTGAAGCCCGCGACGGCGAACAGTCCGAGCAGAGGCCAGCGCCGCTTGTCGAGCACGGCGATCACCGTCGGACCCAGCGCGGCGTAGCCGATCAGCAGGCTCCAGTGCCCCTGCAGCAGGCGTTCGGCGACGTACGGATTCCAGATCGCGACGGTCGCGCCGGCCACCGCGCCGGCGGTCCCGGCGGAGGGCACCAGACGGCGTGCGAGCGTCCCGTAGCCGACGCCGGCGCAGCACACCGCGCCGGCCGTCAACACCGCGACCAGCCAGCCGCCGTCCACCAGTCGGGACAGCAGGCCCAGCACCGCGTCCTGGGGGACGGCCCGTGGAGCACTTCCGTCGATCCCGAACGCCGACGGCGTCAACGAGAACCGGGGGACCGCCACGGCGTCGCGGTAGATCAGGTGCCCGCCGAACATCGGCGCACAGATCAGCGCCGTGAGCAGGGCACTGACCGCGAACAGCACAGGTCAGAAGTGATAGGTGTCTGTCGGAGCGGGGGAGTGGTCGGAGATCCCGTAGTCGTTCGGCACGATCCGGTACGCCCGCGCCAGGTCGAGGATCTTGGTCGCTCGAGCGATGCGGGGCAGGTCGGAGCCGTTGCGGATCTCCCCGCCCTCCGCCTCGAACTCGGTGAAGAATTCACGCGCCCAGCTGATGTCGTCCAACGACGGCGAAAGACCCTCGTTCACGGCGGCACACTGGTCGGGAGTCAGGCAGATCTTGCCGGTCATGCCGAACTCGGCGCTCACCGCCGTCGCATCGCTCAGCTTGTGCGGGTTGGAGCCGACGGTCGGGCCGTCGATCGCCGACGGCAGGTTGGCTGCCTTCGCGGCGATCGTGAAGCGCGAACGCGCGTAGGCGAGGGTCGTCGGGCTCTCGCCGAAGCCGGTGTCGCGACGGAAGTCGCCGATGCCGAATGCCAGGCGGAACGTGCCCTTCGCCGACGCGATCTCCGTGATGCGCTCGAGTCCGCGGGCGGTCTCCACCAACGCGACGACGGGGATGTTCGGAAGCCGCTTGGCCGTCTCGGTGACGTGATCGACGGACTCGACCATCGCCAGCATCACGCCGCCGATCGAGGTGTCGGCGAGCGCGGCGATGTCGGCGGCCCACCACGGGGTGCCGAAACCGTTGATGCGGACCCAGTCGGAGTGGCCGTCCTCCATCCAACGGACCACGTTGGCGCGTGCGCTGTCCTTGTCCTTCGGGGCGACCGCGTCTTCGATGTCGAGGACGACGATGTCGGCGCGCGAGCGTGCGGCGGCCTCGAAACGGTCGTACTGGGCACCGTTGACGAGCAGCCAGCTGCGCGCGAGTACCGGATCGATCCGGGATCCGACGTCGGCGGGATCGGGCTCGTGGAAAGGTTCGGTGTCGTACATCGAGGTGAAACGCCTACTCGCTAGCAGTGAAGGTCGGGTCGATACAGTCGATGCAGTCTACCCTCAGCCCGCCCGGCACACTGGTGGGCATGGTGCGAGCACTCGGGTCGGTGACGGCGGGGACACTCCTGGCCAACCTGCTCGCCTACCTCGTTCAGGTGCCCGCCAGCCGTGTCCTGGGCACGGACGGCTTCGGCGAGTTCTCTGTACTCAACGCCGCGATGCTGGTCCTGTCGGTGCCCGCGCTGGCGCTGCAGGCGGTCGTAGCGCGCGAGGTGGTCTCCGGTGCGTCGCATCGACGGCTGTGGAGACTCGTCGCCGCGGTCGGTGTGGTCGTCGCGGGCGCCTCCGTCGTCGGCGTGCTGGTGATGATGTGGATCGCGCGCACCGGTGTCGCGTCGACCGCGGCCGCATTGGCCGGAGCCGCGCCTCTCGCAGTGATCGCCGGGGGACAGGGATTCCTGCAGGGAGCGGGGCGATTCGGAGTTCTGGGCGCGGTGCTGGCCGGAGTCGGAGTGTTGCGGTCCGTGCCGGTCGTCGCGGTGGTCCTCGCGGGTTCGGGACCGACGGGTGCTCTCGCCGCGGGAACCGCGGGCACGGTCGTCGCGGCCGTCCTGGTGGCGGTGGTGGCTGTCCGCGATGGACGCTCGGACGACGGCGCCGGCGGGCGGCGGGTCTCGATGTCGGATGTGCTCGCGGCGTCGGGCGTCCAATTCGTGATGATCGTGGCGGTGTCGGTCGACCTGCTGCTGTCCAGGTCGGTCCTGACAGCGTCGGAAGCGGGCGTGTACGCGCTCGGGGCGGTCGCGACCAAGGCCGCGTTCTGGCTGCCGCAGGCCATCGGCGTGGTCGTGTATCCGCGGCTGGCCGACCCCGTCCGGTCGTCGGACGCGCTGCGCCGCGGGTTGTCGGTGCTGGCGGCCATCGGGGTGTGCGTGACCGCGGTCGCCGCGGTCGGCGGTCCGCTCGTCCCGGCCGTGATCTCCGACGACTACCGTCCCGTCGCCGCGTGGATGTGGCTGTTCGCGCTCACCGGAGCGCTCCTGGCAATGCTCCAACTCATGTTGCTAGCCGCGATCGCCCGCAACCGGGCGCGAGGGGCGCTGCCGGCGTCGGCGGTGCTCGCGCTCGACGTGGCACTCATCGTGACCGTCGCCGATTCGGTGCTCTCGCTCGCGGTGATCGCAGTGCTGTCCGCGGCGGCCGCCGTCGCCGCCACGGGCGCCTGGCTCGCGGCGAGCGAGGTCCGGGTCAGCTCGTAGTCGTCTCCGACGGCCCGCGACGGCGGGAGACGAACACTCCGGCGCCGATCGCGAGCGCGCCGAGGACGCCGAACACGACGGGCAGGATCACGGTGGTGAGGGTGACCGGCCACTGCCGCGCGGCCGCGGCGTCGGCGGCGTCGACCCTCGACTGGCGGTCCCCGGTGAGGACGGTGTCGACGTTGACGAGACGGAAATCGGTGAGCGCGCGGGAGCGGGCCACGAGTTCCGGCGTGAACCGGAACTCCTCGGACACTCGGAGCCGCTCGTCGATGATCACTCCCGTCGCGGCGTCGACGAACAGGTCGCGATACGACGAGTGATGCAGCGTCGCCGTCAGCGTCTCGGTGGGCGCGACGGTGGGGAGATCACCGAACCAGGAGGCCGGACGCG
>JASLJL010000423.1 GCA_030152405.1 Gordonia sp. (in: high G+C Gram-positive bacteria)
TAACTACCGCTAAACCGAGTGAGCCCCCGTCGTGGTGGACGGGGCCTCACTCGTCGTCAGGTGGTGCGCAGTCAGCGACGGAACTTGGCGGTGCGGCCCTCGATGCCCCAGCGCGCGACCTTGAAGAACGATTCGGCGATCACGCCGCCGTCCATCTTCGACTCCCCGATGGCGCGTTCGGTGAAGGTGATCGGCACTTCGCGGATGTCGAAGCCGGCCTGCATGGAACGCCACGCGAGGTCGATCTGGAAGCAGTAGCCCGCCGAGTCGACCTGGTCGAGACCGATCTTCTCCAGCACCTCACGACGGAATGCGCGGTAGCCGGCGGTGATGTCCTTGATCGACGATCCGAGAGCGAGCCGAGCGTAGGTGTTGGCGCCCTTCGACAGGACCTCACGTCGCTTGGGCCAGTTGACGAGCGCGCCGCCGGGAACGTAGCGCGATCCGATCACGAGGTCGGCGCCGTCGTTGATCGAGTCGAACAGACGATGGAGCTGTTCGGGAGCGTGACTGCCGTCGGCGTCCATCTCGACGATCACCCGGTAGTCGCGCTCCAGCCCCCAGGCGAAACCGGCGAGATAGGCCTTGCCGAGGCCGTCCTTCGCGGTCCGATGCAGCACGTGAACACGAGCGGCGGGATCGTCGGCGGCGATCTGGTCGGCCACGTCGCCGGTGCCGTCCGGGCTCGAGTCGTCCACCACGAGAACGTGGACGTCCGACATGGCTTCGAGCAGACGTCCGACGATCAGCGGCAGATTCTCCCGCTCGTTGAACGTCGGGATGACGACGAGCGCTCCAGCGCCGCGCTGTCCGATCACGTCCTGATCGCTACCCGTCATCGTGCTCCTTCATCCCTCCGGCCGGTCGGCGTCGACCGGCGAACACATCGAGGTTAGTCGTTCGCCCGAGCGCGTACAAAAACCCGAGCACCATCACCAGCAGCACCGCCCGCTCGGGCCAGGCGCCCAGTCGGACGGCGAGAGTCCGACCGTCGCGGAGTTCGAGAGCATTCTGCAGAAGAGCCGGTTCGAACAGTTCGCTCTGTTCGATGATCGTCCCGTCCGATCGGATGAGGGCGCTCAGACCACTCGTCGAGACGACGGCGACGTCGCGTCCGGTCTCGACCGCACGGATTCGCGACATGGCGAGCTGCTGGCTGCTCATCTCGGTGAGGCCGAACGTCGCATTGTTGGTGGGCACGTACAGCAACTGCGCCCCGTCGTCGACGGCTTGGCGCGGCGACCTGTCGAACGCGACCTCCCAGCACGTCGAGACCCCCAGAACAACCGGGCCCCGGTCGGTCTGCGCAGTGAGCACCGCGGGCCCGGTGCCCGGTTCGAAGTCGCCCGCGCGGTCGGCGTACGACGAGAAGTGCCGGAAGAAGCTCCGCCACGGCAGGTACTCGCCGAACGGTTGAATGATGTGCTTGTCGTATCGGCCGGAGGGATCCTCGTCGGCGACCCGGTTGTGCACGCCCCACAGAAGCACCGAATTGGACGGCTGCCCGTCGTCGTTGGGCACCAGCGTGCCGAGCACGATGGGCACACCGACCGAGGTGACCGCGGCGCGGATCAGCTCGGCGGCGTCGGGGTTCAACGACGGCGGGATGTCGGAGGCGTTCTCCGGCCACAGCACCAGATCGGGCCGAGTCCGTCCCTCGTCGCGCACCTGACGCGCCACTTCCATCGTCTGCTTCACATGGTTGTCGAGCACCGCTCTGCGTTGCGCGTTGAAGTCCAGACCGAGACGCGGCACGTTGCCCTGGACGGCGGCGACTTGAACCGACGAGATGGCATGCGTACCGGGTGCGCCGATCGCGGCCACGACCGCACCCGCTCCGAGCAGAAGGACGACGACTGCGGCGGGCGACGCCACCCGCAGTCGTGCGCCCGTCCCCCGCCGGAGGTCGATCACGGCGAGAACACACGAGGCGAGGCCTGCACCCACCGCGGCGACCGCGAACGACAGTCCCGGCGCACCGACCAGCGACGTCAACGGCAGGAGCAGACCGGACGTCTGGCTGAAGGCGGCACGTCCCCAGGGGAATCCGCCGAACGGGAACGACGACCGGATCGCTTCGACGCCGACCCAGGTGATCGCGAACCACAGCGGAGCCCACCGCAGACGCATCGTGAGCGTCGCGATCGCACCGAATGCGCTGAGATAGAGCGCCATCACGACGGCGAGTGCGAGCCACGGTAGGGCCCCGACGTATTCGCCGATCCATGGAAGCAACGGCACGAAGAAGGCCAGACCGAAGACGAACCCGGAGAGCGCGCCGACCCGGACTCGCGGCGCACCGACGCGCAGGACCGCGTAGAGGAGACCGAGCGACAGCGGGGCGAGGAACCACAGGTCACGTGGCGGGAACGCGGCGTACATGAGACCGCCGGCCGCGGCCGATCCGACCAGACGCCACGCCCAGGCGGGAACGTTCACGCAGTGGGCCGCTCGTAGATGGTGACGCCTGCGGCGACGGTACGGACGCATTCGGGCAGTCGTGTGCCGGGAGCCACATCGGGCAGCGCGGGCACCCGCGACCGCGGATCGGTGGACCAGCGCTGCACTCCGGCGTGCGAGGCGGCGACGACGAGTTCGTCGACGTCCCAGACGGCGTAGTGGGCGGGCGCCCCCGGCACGAGGGTGCCGGTGAGTCCGTCGTTGACTCCTCCGGCGCGCCAGCCACCTCGCGTGCACGCGGCGAACGCGGCTCGGGGCGAGATCGCATTGGTCGGGGTGTGGTGATGTACGGCGGCGCGGATCGTGGCCCACGGATCGATGTCGCAGACCGGCGCGTCACTGGAGAACGCGAGTGCGACACCGGCTTTCGCGAGAGCCGCGAAGTCGTTGAGGGTGGGCGCCCGGTCGCCGAGCCGTTTGATGTACAGCGCGTCGTCGCCGCCCCACTCGTCGTCGAAGAGCGGCTGCATGCTGGCGATGACCCCGCAGCGCGCGAACACCTCGGCCTGCTCGGGCGTCACCATCTCGGCATGCTCCAGACGATGTGCGCACCGCGCCAGCGCCGGCGTCCCGAGTTCGTCGGCGACGAGCGTCATCGCCGCCGCCACGGCCGCGACCGCACCGTCGCCGATCACGTGGAAACCCGCCTGGACGCCCGCGAGCGTCGTCGCACGCAGGTGATTGGCGATGGTCTCCTCATCGAGGTAACTGACCCCGAACTCCCCGGGGGCGTCCGAGTACTCCTCGCGCAGCCACGCGGTCCGTGATCCCAGCGCACCGTCGACGAACAGGTCGCCGCCGATCGCGTCGGCGCCCATCGCCGACACGACGGCCCGAGCCTCTTCGAGGGTGCTCACCGGCTGTCCCCAGTAGCGCCGCACCTGAACGCCGTGGTCGAGGTCGGCCAGCGATCGGAAGTCGTCGACGCCGCTGATGTCGGGGCCGCCGTTCTCGTGGACGGCGACCACGCCGCGCGACGCCGCGTGATCGAGCGCGCGGATCTGAGCGCGGTGGCGCGCCTCCGGCGTGATCAGCGCCCGAGCCGCCGCACGGACACGATGGTGGGCGTCGGCGACGAGTGGGCCCTGAGCATCGAAGCCGGTGACGGCCTCGATGCCGTGCACGAGTTCGCGCAGAGCGCTCGACGCCGCCGCGGAGTGCTCGTCGACTCTGGCGAGGTACACGGGCCGTCCGCCCGCCGCGACGTCGAGATCGGCGGTCGTCGGCGGCATGTCGTCGTCGGCTCGGTCCCCCGACCACGTGGAG
>JASLJL010000456.1 GCA_030152405.1 Gordonia sp. (in: high G+C Gram-positive bacteria)
CGCGGTTCGATCATGTCGATGTCGCTGATCGCGTTCACGTCGCCCGGCACGACGCGCGCCCGGAGATCGCCCGCGACCTTCTCGATCCGATTCTCGACTCGCACCCCGACCAGCGCCGGGTCGGCGGGCGCCAACGCCCGATACTCCTTCGTCACCTGCCTCGACGAGAAGAGATCCTGGTACGCGGCCCGCACATCCGGTCGGCGGGTGAAGAGCAGAACTCCTGCGGTCAATCGGTCGAGCCGGTGAACGGGCGCGACGTCGTCGCCGAATTCGCGGCGCAGCCGAACAAGCGCGGTCTGCGTGACGTGCGAGCCACGCGGCATCGTTGCGAGGTAATGCGGCTTGTCGACGACGATCAGCTGATCGTCGACGTGCAGGACCGGCATGTCGAACGGCACATCCTGTTCGTCCGGCAGATCGCGGTAGAGATACACCGGCACCGGACGCGTGACCATCGCCGTCAGGTCGACGCGCGCGCCGTCGACGTCGACGATCTCGCCCGCTTCGGCGCGCTCGTGCAGGTCGTCGACGGTCCAATCGCTCAACGAGGGCGTGAGCAGCAGGGTCTGCTCGACCGTGCGAGGGACACCGTCCACACGCAGAACCACCCGGGTGGCGTCGACGCCGTCCCGGGCGGCCAGCGGTTTGGCGCGGCGACGCCCCCGTCTGCTCAGCGGGTCACTTCGCGAGACGCGACGCGAGGTTGCCGAGCAGTGCGGTCTGGATCCGGTTGACGCCCTTCGGCGCGAACGTCTTCTCGAAGAAGCCGCCGATGCCGCCTGCACCCTTCCACGTGGTCGTGGTCTCGACCTGCGAGCCCGCACCCGCGGCGGTCACGCGGTACGTGGTGACCATCGTCGAATTGCGATCCGACTCGGTGATGGTGTCGCCCGCGACGGTGACGTCGGCGAGGACGTCGCGCGAGCGGTTCTCGGTGGCCTGCAGAATCCAGTGCACGACGGTTCCGGTGCCGGTCCCACCCTCGACCACGCGGTAGTCACGGTAGTGCTCGGTCAGGATCTGCGACCGCACCGAAGCGTAGTCGGCGAGCGCCGCGAGAACCGTCTCGGCGGGGGCGGCGATCTGAACGGATGTGGTGGCGGTGACCTGTCCCACGTGTCTTCTCCTTCTGCGAAGTCGCTGCTCCCGCGAGCGGGAGCCTGTGCCGTACACGGTACTTGCGGAGGGCGTCGCCCCTTCAATCGCGACGAGGGTTACGGTGGCTTGGTGGCCGCCATACGTTCGGATTACGACAACGCCGCGTTCGTGCGCGGCGTGAACCGTCTCATCGAGAGCTACCGTTCGATTCCGCCCGGATCCACCGTCCGGCTCGCGAAGAAGACGTCGAACCTGTTCCGTAAGCGCGCGGACGTGTCGACCCCGGGACTCGACGTCTCGGGCCTGGACTCCGTCATCTCGGTGGACCCCGAGACGCGGACCGCCCAAGTGGCAGGCATGTGCACGTACGAAGACCTCGTGGACGCCACCCTCGCCCACGGACTGGCGCCGACGGTGGTCCCGCAGCTGAAGACGATCACCCTCGGCGGCGCCGTCACCGGCATGGGCATCGAGTCGAGCGCGTTCCGCAGCGGACTTCCGCACGAGGCCGTTCAGGAGATCGAGATCCTCACCGGGGCAGGTGAACTCGTCGTGGCTCGACCCGACAACGAACACCGCGACCTGTACTTCGGCTTTCCCAACTCGTACGGCACCCTCGGGTATTCGGTCCGCCTCGCGATCACGCTGGAGAAGGTCGAGCCGTTCGTCGAGCTGCGTCACGTGCGGTTCACCGATCTCGACTCCCTGCAGGCGACGATGACCGCGATCTCCGACGAGCACGTCTACGACGGCGAGCACGTCGACTATCTCGACGGCGTCGTCTTCAGCGCCGACGAGTGCTATCTGGTGCTCGGCCGCCAGACCGACGAGCCGGGTCCGGTCAGCGACTACACCGACAGCGAGATCTACTACCGCTCGATTCAGCACGACGACGTCGATCACCCGAAACGGGACCGTCTGACGATTCGCGACTATCTCTGGCGATGGGACACCGACTGGTTCTGGTGCTCCCGCGCATTCGGCGCCCAGAATCCGCGGATCCGACGCTTCTGGCCCAAGAAGTACCTGCGGAGCAGCTTCTATTGGAAGCTGATCGGCTACGACCACCGATGGAACATCGCCGACAAGCTGAACGCCCGGAAGGGACTGCCCGCCAACGAGCGAGTGGTGCAGGACATCGAGGTCCCGATCGACCGGACTGCCGACTTCATGCGGTGGTTCCTGCGCGAGGTGCCGATCGAACCGGTGTGGCTGTGCCCGCTGAAACTCGCCGAGCCGTCACCGGGCGACGACGCCCAGCCGTGGCCGCTCTATCCGCTGCAGCGCGGCCGGGCGTACGTGAACGTCGGCTTCTGGTCGGCGGTCCCCGTCACCCCCGGCGATCCTGGACACGCGAACCGGATGATCGAAGAGAAGGTCAGCGAGCTTGGCGGCCACAAGTCGTTGTACTCGGAGTCGTTCTACTCCGACGCCGAGTTCGCGCAGCTCTACGGCGGTGACGCCTATCGAACCCTCAAATCGCGTTATGACCCGGATGGCAGGCTCCTCGGCCTCTATGAGAAAGCGGTGAAGCAGCAGTGAAACTCGCGCACATCTTCGAGAAGCTCGTCGGACACGAGCTCGGCGTTCGAGTCACCGCGTACGACGGCAGCTCGGCCGGCCCGGAGGACGCCGCGTACGGATTGGATCTGAAGACGCCTCGTGGGACCACCTACCTGGTCACCGCTCCGGGAGACCTCGGACTCGCGCGCGCGTACATCGCAGGCGACATCGATCTCGTCGGCGGGCACCCCGGCGACCCGTACGACACGCTGCAGGCGTTGGCCTCCGACCTCAAGTTCACCAAGCCCGGTCCCCTCGAACTGGCGCAGGTGGCGCGAGACATCGGCATCGAGCACTTCAAGCCCATCGCCCCTCCGCCGCAGGAGTCGCTGCCCAAGTGGCGTCGGTTCGCCGAGGGATTCCGCCACAGTAAGGAGCGGGACGCCGAGGCGATCAGTTACCACTACGACGTCTCCAATCGCTTCTACGAGCTGGTCCTGGGCGAATCGATGACGTACACGTGCGCCGTCTACCCGACCGCCGACGCGACCCTTGAGGAGGCGCAGGAGAACAAGTACCGCCTCATCTTCGACAAGCTCCGGTTGCAGCCGGGCGACAAGCTTCTCGACATCGGCTGCGGCTGGGGCGGCATGGTCCGGTACGCGGCACGTCGCGGTGTCCACGCGCTCGGGGTGACCCTGTCGCAGGAGCAGGCGCAGTGGGCACAGCAGGCCATCGTCGACGAGGGACTCGGCGAGTTCGCCGAGGTCCGCCACAGCGACTACCGCGACGTCGCCGAGACGGGATTCGACGCCGTCTCGTCGATCGGCCTCACCGAGCACATCGGCGTCGCGAACTACCCGAAGTACTTCACGTTCATGCGGGACAAGCTCAAGCCCGGCGGGATGATCCTCAATCACTGCATCACCCGCCCCGACAACCGGCACAAGAGCAAGGCCGGGCCGTTCATCGACCGGTACGTGTTCCCCGACGGCGAACTCACCGGCAGCGGCACGATCATCGCCAAGATGCAGGACGTCCCCCGGCTGGAAGTGCTCCATGAGGAGAACTTCCGCATCCACTACGCGATGACTCTCCGCGACTGGAACGCCAATCTCGTCAAGAACTGGGACGAGGCGGTCGCCGAAGTCGGCGAGGGCACGGCACGACTGTGGGGCCTGTACATGGCCGGCTGCCGCATCGGATTCGAACGGAACATCGTGCAGCTGCATCACGCGCTCGCGACGAAGCTGCACCTCGATCAGGAGCAGACTCTCCCGTTGCGCCCCTGGTGGGACGCCTGAGCCGACCTGCGATCACGCACGTCGGCTCGCCGGCTACTCGACGGGTCGCGCTCCGAGTTCGGATTTGAGCAGTTCGAGCGCCACCTGATCGGGATCGAGACGGGCGTCGGGAGTCGCGTTGTGAGCTTCCGCGACCATCTCGTCGCGCTCGTCGTCGGTGAGGTCCTCGTCGGCGGTGAGCGGTTCGGGCTCGGGTTCCGGCTCGGGTTCGGGCTCAGGCGCCCGCTCCTCGCGCGGACGGCTGGGCCGAGTGAACGTCTGACGTTTCTGTGGCTCCTCCGGCGCGGCCTTCGTCGCAGCGGGAGCGGCGTCCGGCGTGGCCTGCACGACGCTGACGGTGTTCCCCGGACCGAACACCTCGCCGATCGCCGCCGACAGCGCGCGTAGTCCTCGTTCGTCGGCGAGACGTCCGACGAGCGCGCTGTGCGGGTGCCCGAGGACGATCTCGGTTCCGGCGACGGCGTGGACGAACGCCGCCGACAGCATCGCCTCCAGGACGGTGCTCTGAGTGCGGACGGCGGCGCGGATGTCCGGCCACCGCGCCGTCACCTGAGCCACGGTCAATCCGTCGGGAGCGGGCGCGACGTCGGGTGCGGGCGCTTCCTCAGGAACGCGACGCGGCGCGTCGTAGGGCTCCGGTGGCGCGTCCATCGTGGGCTCCGGCGGCAGCGGGATGTCGTCGGTCGGCTCGGGCCGACGAGGCTGCTCGCGCTTGGGCTCCGCAGGCGTGGGTGCGGGCTGCACGGGTGCGGACTGCGGGGCCTCCGGTTGGGGGGCCTCCGGTTGCGGCGCTTCAGAGCGTGGCGCCTCTGTCTGCGGAGGCTCGGGGCGCGACGGCTCCGGGCGCACGGGGTGCGGCGTGGGCGCCTCGTCGGTCGACTCCGCTCGCGCGGCAGTCTGGGCGGGGGCCGGTTCGCTCACCGCGGGGGTCGGTGTGGGTTCGGGTCGCGCCGCCGGGGCGGGTTCGGGCTGCGCGGGGGCCTCGTCTGCAGCCTTGCGCTGCGACGGACGCACGAAGCGTGACGGAGGCTCGTCGGACGGGGGCGCGACCGGCCGCTCCGACGCCTGTGCGGGAGCGCCGGCGGATGCGGGCGCCGCGCCCGCCGGACGCCGTTCGAGGGTCTCGATGCGTTGGAGGAGCGCGGCGTCGTCGGACGACGCCCCCGGCAGCAGCATGCGCGAGCACATCACTTCGAGCAGCAATCGCGGCGACGTGGTTCCCCGCATCTCGCCGAGCGAGGTGTGCGCGACCTCCGCGTACCGGGTGAGGGTGGCCGCGCCGAGGTGATCGACGACCGCCTTCATCCGGGTCAGCTGGTCGTCGGGGGCCTCCACCAGGCCGCGTTCGGCCGCGTCGGGGACGGCCTGCAGCAGGATGAGATCTCGGAAGCGGTCCAGGAGATCGATCGCGAACCGCCGCGGATCGTGACCGGCGTCGACCACTCGTTCCACCACCCCGAACAGCGCTGAACCGTCGCCCGCCGCGAGGGCGTCGACGGCGGCGTCGATCAACGCGGAGTCGGTGACGCCGAGCAGGGACAGCGCGCGGTCGTAGGTGACGCCCTCGTCACCCGCGCCCGCGAGGAGCTGGTCGAGGATGCTCAGCGAGTCGCGTGGCGACCCGCCGCCTGCTCGGATGACGAGCGGGTACACCTCGGGCGCGACGACCACGTTCTCCTTGGCGCAGATGCTCTCCAGCAGTCCGCGCATCACCGGCGGCGCGAGCAGCCGGAACGGGTAGTGGTGGGTGCGCGACTTGATCGTGGTGAGCACCTTTTCGGGCTCGGTGGTCGCGAAGATGAAGATCAGGTGCTCCGGCGGCTCCTCGACGATCTTGAGGAGCGCGTTGAAGCCCGCCGACGAGACCATGTGCGCCTCGTCGATGATGAACACGCGGTACCGCGACTCCGCGGGTGCGTAGAACGCGCGGTCGCGCAGATCGCGGGTGTCGTCGACGCCGCCGTGACTCGCCGCGTCCAGCTCTACGACGTCGAGGTTCCCCGGGCCTCCAGGCCCGAGCGACACGCACGAGTTGCAGACGCCGCACGGTGTGGAGGTCGGACCTTCGGCGCAGTTGAGCGACCTGGCGAGGATTCGGGCGGACGACGTCTTACCGCAGCCGCGCGGCCCCGAGAACAGGTACGCGTGGTTGATTCGGCCTGCGTCGAGCGCCCGACTCAGTGGATCGGTGACGTGCTCCTGGCCGACGACTTCGGCGAACGTCGCCGGACGGTACGTGCGATAGAGGGCCACACGAGAAGACTACCGGCGGCCGCCGACAGTCTTCGAAGACGGCCTACTCGTGACCGCGGAGCAGCACTTCGGTGGCGCCGAGCAGCGCACAGGTCGCCACGCCGTCCATCGCGGTGCGGAGTTCGTCGATCGGCGGGAACGTCGGCGCGAGGCGGATGTTCCGGTCGTCGGGGTCGTTCTTGTACGGGTAGGTCGATCCCGCCGCGGTGAGGGCGATGCCCGCCTCCTTGGCGAGTTGGATCGTCCGTGCCGCGGCGCCGTCGACGACGTCGAGGCTGATGAAGTAGCCGCCTTCGGGGGTCGTCCACGATGCGATCTTCGAGTCGCCTAGTCGTTCTTCCAGGATCTCCAGGACGAGGGCGAACTTCGGCGCGATCAACTCGCGGTGACGGTCCATGTGCGCGCGGACTCCGTCGGCGTCCTTCAGGAACTGGAGGTGACGCAGCTGGTTGATCTTGTCCGGCCCGATGGTCGACGCCGACAGATGCTTGTTGAACCAGTCGAGATTGGCCTTCGACGATGCGAAGAACGCGACGCCCGCGCCCGCGAACGTGATCTTGCTCGTCGAGCCGAACACATACACGCGGTTAGGATTCCCCGCTTCTTCCGCGAGGTCGAGGATCGGCACCGGGGTAGGCGCGGAGTCGTCGAGCGTGTGGACCGCGTACGCGTTGTCCCAGTAGATGCGGAAGTCGGGCGCGGCGGGCAGCGCGACGAGGCGGCGGGCGACGTCTTCGGACACCGTGTATCCGGTCGGGTTGGAGTAGGTGGGGACCACCCACATGCCCTTGATCGACGGGTCGGCAGCGAGGAGTTCGGCGCAGGCGTCGACGTCGGGGCCGTCGGGGTTCATCGGGACGTTGATCATCTCGATGCCGTAGAGCTCGGTGATCCCGAAGTGGCGGTCGTAGCCGGGGACGGGACACAGGAACTTGATCGGTTCTGCCGACCACGGCTTCGCCGAGTCGACGGTGCCGTGCAGGAGCGAGAACACGGTGACGTCGTGCATCGACTGCAGGCTGGCGTTCCCGAGAGCCACGGTGCGCTCGGCGCCGGTCCCGAGGAGTTCACCGAAGATCTCGCGCAGTTCGGGGAGTCCGGACACTCCGCCGTAGTTCCGGGTGTCGGTTCCGCTCGGGCTCCGGTAGTCGTTCCCGGGCAGCGACAGCATCGGGTTCGACAGGTCGAGCTGGTCGGGGCCCGGCTTTCCACGCGTGAGGTCGAGGTTCAGGCCTGCGGCTTTGAGCGTCTCGTAGCGCTGGCGCAGATCGTCTCGGGTGGTACGGAGCTCGTCGACACTCATCGAGTGGTAGTTCAACGTAGAACCTCTCGCGCGGTCCCGGTCAGGCCGGGGACGCCTGGATGTGGAACGCCTGAAAGATAAGAGGATCCCGCGCACCCGGCAGAGCCCGTTGACCCTTGCTGCCTTCCGGCCCTGGGGGAGTTCACAGGATGCTCGCCGCGCGGGATCCGTCCACCAGTGTAGCGGGGCCGTTTTGAGATCCCAACCCGGGACCAGCTAGCATCTTGGTGCTGGAGGATTCGCCTAGTGGCCTATGGCGCTCGCCTGGAACGCGGGTTGGGTTAATAGCCCTCAGGGGTTCGAATCCCCTATCCTCCGCCAACTGAAGGACCCCTGCCTGAGGAACGATGGCAGGGGTCCTTCAGTTATTGAGCGCAATGGATTCGGGAGGAGCGAAGCGACGGTTCCCCTATCCTCCGCCCCCGCGGCCACACGGATGACCGTAGCGACGGTCCCCCTGGCCTCCGGCCGTGTTGAGCAGAGGGATTCGGCGTCACCCCGGACGCTCGATGTACTCGACGATGTTGCCGTCACCATGATCGGCGATCAGTCGCACACCGTTCGGACCCTGGGCGGGTCCGTCAATCGCCGTGCCTCCTTGCTCTTGGACGACCTGCAGGACGGCCTCGATGTCTCGCACAGAGACCGTGGCGGTGTGGGACCGAATCTCGTCGGTGGCCCCTTCAATGAGCAGGAAGACTCCGACCTTCGCCAGGCGTAGGCCTCGGAAGTCGAAGCGGAATCCCTCCTCACCTACCAAGGACTGGTACAGCGAGACCGCACGGTCGAGGTCATCGACATAGACCCGCGCGAATGCTTCCACGATGTTCTGCTCGTCAGTAGCCACTCTCACGTCAACAATCTGGTCGGCGCCAGCTCGTCCCCGAGAATCAGTCCGATCAGATCACTTGCCAGTCCGACCATTCACCTGGCATGTGGTCGCGGACGCGCTCAGCTCCGTCAGGCTCATGGGATGGGCAGAAGCTGCGACGCCGCACGGGCCGCCAGTCCGAGAACGAAGTCGCACACCCCCACCCCGAGAACGAAGTAGGGTCTGTACGTCACTGGGCACAGCGGATTCGGGAGGCGCCCTTGCGTGGACGACGTCCTGCACGGACTGCTGCACTGCTGTCGACGGCGGTCTGTGTGCTCGTGTTGACCGTATGCGCGGCGGTGAGCCGGGAGTGGTGGATGTTCGCCGCCGGCATGTTGGCGGCGGCAGCGGTGGTCCTCGACGTCTGGCTGGACGGCCGTTCAAGGGCCGCGGCCTCAACGTCGGCCGACGCCTCCAAGGACTGGACGGCTGAGGCCGTAGAGGCCGCGATGACCGGTGCCTCGAATCGGGTGGAGGCGGTGAAGCGACTTCGGCAGAAGGACCAAGGTCTGAGCCTTCTCGACGCGAAGCGGCTGGTCGATCGCCACGCCGACTTCTGACCTGAACGTCGGCACTCTCCGCCGCGGTATGCGCGGCGGAGAGTGCCGACGGTGGTCGGGGGTGGGGTCAGGCGCCGACGACCGCGACCGCAGCTCGAGCGATCGCGAGTTCTTCATTGGTCGGGACGACGAGGACGGCGACCGCCGAGTCGTCGGTGGAGATGAGGCGCGGCTCCGGCGAGCGAACCGCGTTGCGGTCGGCGTCGATCCGGATTCCGTAGTTCTCCAGGTCAGCGAGCGAATCCGCGCGGACAGGCGCGGCGTTCTCTCCGACACCCGCGGTGAAGACGATGGCGTCGACCCGCCCCAGCTCGATCATGTAGGCCCCGATGTAGCGGCGCAGTCTGTGCAGGTAGACGCGGTACGCCCGGTCGGCGGCCTCGTCACCGGCGGCGACGCGCTCGAGGATCGCGCGGAAGTCGTTCTCGCCGCACAGTCCCTTGAGCCCGGACTTCTTGTTGAAGAGCACGTCGATGTCCTCGATCGACATCCCGGCCACGCGCGACAGCTGGAAGACGATGCCCGCGTCGATGTCACCGGTACGGGTGCCCATCACGAGACCCTCGAGCGGGGTCATGCCCATCGTGGTGTCGATCGGCTCGCCGCCGCGCACGGCGGAGGCCGACGCTCCGTTGCCCAGATGCAGAACGATCTGATTGACGTCGGCGACGTCGCGCCCGAGGAACTCGGCGGCACGCCGGGAGACGAACTCGTGACTGGTGCCGTGGAATCCGTAGCGTCGGATCGCGTACTCGCGGGCCACCTCGTCGTCGAGCGCGTAGATCGCCGCCTCGTCGGGCAGGTCGCTGAAAAACGCGGTGTCGAACACGGCGACGGCGGGCACGTCGGGCAGCAGCGCGGTCACCGCGTTGATCCCCGTCAGGTTCGCGGGATTGTGGAGCGGCGCGAGGGGCGAGATCCGCTCGATCTCCGAGCGCACCTTCTCCGTGATGAGCGTCGGCTCGAAGAAGCTGCGCCCGCCGTGCACCACACGGTGTCCGACCGCGGAGAGTCCGGAATCGGCGATGTCGACGCCGTCCGCCTTGAACAGTTCCAGGACCAGCGCGATCGCGGCCTCATGATCGGCGAGCGGCTCCTCCCGCCGCACCTCGTTGCCGCGATACCAGTGCTTCACTCCCGACACCGACTCGCCGATCCGGTCGACCAGCCCGTCCGCGATCACCTCCTCGGTGACCGGATCGAGGACCTGGTACTTCAACGACGACGATCCTGCGTTCACCACCAGCACCGAACCGGCGACACTCATGGATTCTCCTTCTCGACTGCGCTCGAAGATCAAATGGACGGGCTCGAACAGCGGGGACCGCGCTAGGGACGGGCGTTCTGCTTCATGATCTGTGCCTGAATGGCGGTGATCGCGACCGTGTTGACGATGTCGGAGACGAGAGCACCGCGCGACAGATCGTTCATCGGCTTGTTCAGGCCTTGCAGCACCGGGCCGATCGCGATGGCGTTCGCGCTCCGCTGGACCGCCTTGTACGTGTTGTTGCCGGTGTTGAGGTCCGGGAAGATCAAGACCGTCGCCCGGCCCGCCACCGGGGAGTCGGGCATCTTCGTGGCGGCGACTGTCGGTTCGATCGCCGCGTCGTACTGGATGGGCCCCTCCACGAGGATCTCCGGCGCGCGCTCGCGCACCAGTTCCGTGGCCGCGCGGACCTTGTCGACGTCCTTGCCGCTCCCCGAGCCGCCCGTCGAATACGACAGCATCGCCACACGCGGCTCGATGCCGAACGCGGCGGCGGTCCGCGCCGACGAGATCGCGATGTCTGCGAGTTCCTCGGACGTCGGATCCGGGACGATCGCGCAGTCGCCGTAGGTGAGGACTTTGTCGGCCAGGCACATGAAGAACACGCTCGAGACCGTCGACACCCCAGGGACCGTCTTGACGATCTCGAACGCGGGCCGGATGGTCTGCGCGGTCGTGTGGACCGCGCCCGACACCATCCCGTCGACGCGACCGGTGTGCAGCAGCAGGGTGCCGAAGTACGACTCGTCGCGGACCACTTCGAGCGCTCGTTCGCGCGTCATCCCCTTGTGTTCACGCAGCTCGGTGTACACGTCGGCGAACTCGTCGATCAGCTCGGACGTCGCCGGATCGATCACGTCGACGTCGGTCAGGTCGATGCCGAGTTCGTTGGCGCGACGGCGGACGGAGTCCGGGTTTCCCAGCAGCGTCAACTTCGCGACTCGCCGCCGCAGCAGCCGATCGGTGGCGCGCAGGATGCGATCGTCCCCGCCTTCGGGCAGCACGATGTGCTGGACGTCCGACCGCGCCTGGGCCATCAGCTGGTACTCGAACATCTGCGGGGTGACGACCTCCGCCACGTGGAGCTTCAGCTCGTCGATCAGCTCGGTCGTCGAGACGTTCCGCTCCATCAGCGCGAGCGCGGCGTCGATCTTGCGGGCAGACCCCGACACCATCCGCCCGCGGGTGTGCGACGCGATGCGGGCGGTCTCGTAGGTGCCGTGTTCGCTCGTCAGGATCGGCAGCGTGGGTCGCAGCCCCTTCACGAGCGCGTCGATCATCGGGTGTGGTCGGAGGCCCCCGTTCATCACGATTCCGGCGAGCCGTGGGAAACCGTCGGCGGCGTTCGCGTTCACCAGGGCGAGCAGGACGTCGGACCGGTCGGCGGGCGCGATCACGACCATCGACTCGCTGAGCCGTTCCAGGATGTGCTCGACGGTCATGCCGCCGACCATCACCTCCACCGCCTCGCGGTCGAGCAGTGCGTCGTCGCCGCTGTAGAGGGTGGCGCCGAGCGCCTGCTGCAACTCCCCCATCGTCGGCGCGGTCAGCAGCGGCTCCTCCGGGAGGGCCCAGCCGCGGACGCC
>JASLJL010000469.1 GCA_030152405.1 Gordonia sp. (in: high G+C Gram-positive bacteria)
GAGAAGTCACCTGCAGCATGCATACGGCGACCCATCCCGCCGTGCCTCCCACGGCACCCCAACTGAGCGCAATGCCCAAGGCCGACGTCATCGCTGTCCTTCTCGTGATGGTGCACGACCCGGTCGGGACGCAGCCCGACCTCCTATGACGCGTCGACTGTTCGCACTCGTTGAGCGCACAGTGCACCGAGATCCTCCTTCTCGGTGCTGGCCGGAACACTACGGAGAACTGTCGATGTGTGTCTTCACCCTCAGGGGTGAAAAGACCCGAATGAGTATCCTGTGGCACGTGAATGCGATTCGAATAGCGATCGTGGACGACTACGAAGTGGTCGTCCGCGGCCTCGCCGCGATGCTGCGTGCCTATTCCGACGACGTCGAGATCGTCGAACTCAACGCGAACACGACGGTCGACGACCGGGTCGACATCGCGCTGTACGACTCGTTCGCCAATCCGCAGGGCGACAAGGATCTGGTCCGTGAGCTGTCCGCGAACCCCGCGGTCGGACGCGTCGTGGTCTATTCGTGGAATGTCGAGAGTCGACTGGTCCGCGCCGCGCTCGCCAACGGCGCCGGCGGGTACATCGCGAAGGGCCTGCCTGCCGCGAAGCTGGTGGAGGCGCTCCGCGCGATCAACGACGGCACGGAGACCGTCCATCTCGGCGGCGCCCGCACGAAGATCGCGGCCGGGGACTGGCCGGGCCGCGAAGAGGGTCTGACACAACGGGAATCGGAAGTGCTCGCGCTGATCACTCAGGGATTGAGCAACGTCGAGATCGCCGAGCAGGCCGGCGTGTCGATCAACTCGGTGAAGACGTACATCCGCAGCGCCTACCGGCGGATCGGCGTCTCAACGCGTGCGCAGGCGGTCATCTGGGGCGCGGGTCACGGGTTTCTGCCCGATCGGATCCGGGTCGACTCCCCGGGGACCGAACTCTCGGACTGACTCGGCCGTTGCGCCGAGCGTCGTGCGCTTCCTGCGACTCGTGAACCTGGGGGAGGTGTTCTTCGACGAGGTCGATCAGGTCCGCCAGACGGTCGGCCGCCGCGGAGCCGAGGTCCGTCAGCGAGTACTCGACACGCGGCGGGATCGCTTGCAGCACTTCCCGATTGACGAATCCATCACGTTCGAGCGACTGCAGGGTCTGCGACAGCATGCGCTCGCTGACCCCGTCGACGCGGCGACGCAGGGCGCTGAACCGGAGGTCGCCGTCGCGCAGGGCGACGAGGGCGAGCAGACCCCATCGACTGGTGGCGTTCTGCAGAACAGCGCGCGAAGAACAGTTGCGTGAGAACACGTCGGCCTCCAGCGTCGGGTCGACGTCGGAGGGGGTCGGATTCTCGCTCATACCTCGTATTCTAGCCCACTGTGAAACCAGTGCTGGCTACAAGTGTTGCACTGTACGAAAAGTAAGTGCATGATCGTGGGGAAGCGATCGGCCGGATCGCGGAACCAATAATCTCGAAGGAGCGATCATGACGACGTATGCAGTGACCGGAGCAACGGGTGGACTCGGTGGAGCCGCCGTGACCGCGCTCATCGACCGGGGCGTCGCAGCGTCCGACATCGTCGCCGTCGTGCGCGACGCGGCGAAGGCGACAGAGCTCACCGAGGCCGGTGTCGCCGTCCGGACCGCGGACTACGAGAAGCCGGACACGCTCGTCGGCGCGCTCGCAGGCGTCGACAAGCTGTTGTTCGTGTCCGGGTCTGAGGTGGGGCGTCGTACGGCTCAGCACACCAACGTGATCGAGGCCGCGAAGGCGGCCGGTGTCGGCCTGGTCGCGTACACGAGTCTGCTCGGCGCACCGACGTCTCCGCTGATGCTGGCGGCCGAGCACCGCGAGACCGAGAAGCTGCTCGCCGAGAGCGGCCTCGGCGTGATTCTGCTGCGCAACGGCTGGTACTCCGAGAACTACGCCGCGTCGGCGCCGGCGGCAGTCGAGAGTGGCGTGTTCTACGGGTCGGCCGGGACCGCGACCGTCGCGCCTGCGGCACGCGCGGACTACGCGGACGCAGCGGCGGCGGCCCTCATCGGCTCGCCGGCCGGGTCGGTGTACGAGCTCGCCGGCGCCGAGCACCTGACATACGCGGACATCGCCGAGACGTTCGCCGCAGCCTCCGGCAAGGACGTGGTGTACCAGGACCTTCCGGTCGCCGACTACGCGGCCGCGCTGGTCGAGGCGGGTCTACCGGAAGCCGCGGCGCACGTGTTCTCCGACTCCGACGGTGGAGCCGCGCAGGGTGCGCTCGACTCGGACTCCACCGATCTCGCCGATCTGCGCGGCGCGCCGGGAACCACGTTCGCTCAGGTCATCGAGGCCGCGCTGGCCTGAGGTCTACGGTGCCAGCACGGTGAGCGCGGAACCCTGCACCAGGACGATCCGGCCGTCGACATCGGAGGCCGAGCCGTTGATCGGGTACGTCCAGGCCTGAGCGCCGGCTGACAGCCGGTACGCGGTGAGCTGGCTGCCGTCGGTGAAGACGGCGACGTCGTCGGACGCCCCGACACACGCCAGCTTGTCGATGTCGCCGCTCGGATCGTCGAACGCAGGCGGTGGCAGTTCGCCGACCACGTCGCCGCCGTCGAGGGTCAGGAACGTCCGCGACCGGTCCTTGCGCGCGAACGTCACCAGCGGGCCGCACGGACGCGTGTGGACCTTGGACACCTCGTCGGAGGCGACCTGCCAGAGCGCGTCACCGGTGGCGGGGTCGACGACCTGGTAACGACCGTGCGTCTCCAACGACTGGTCGCCGCCTGCGGTGAGCACCGGAAGCGTGGACGGTCCGGACACCAGCGCCTGGCTTCGCGCCGTGTGCACCGGCTCCTCGTCGACGACACCGTTCGTGATCGGGTGGAAGTCGACGCTGGACGTTCCGGCCGTCTCTCGGGACACGAGGGCGCCGGTCGGGTAGGTGGTGACGGAGCACGACCGGCACGCCGTCACGTCGTCGCCGGTGAGCGGATCGATGATGTGCGCGGAACCGTCGGTGGTCGCGACGACGAGGACGCCATCGCTGTACGACGGCCGGGCCGCTGAGGCGAATGTCCGGCTCCACCGGACGCTTCCGTCGATGGAACGTCTCGACACCTGATAGCCGGTGCTGTTGACGTGCAGGAAGTCCGATTGGAGGCCGACCAGCGCCGACGTGTCGGAGGTGTCCGTCCAGCGCTCCATCGTTCCGGATCCGCTGACCGTGTAGAAGCCGTTGTCGGGGCCGTCGGTGCGGGTGCGGACCGCGCATCCGACCTGGCCGCGGCCGTCGAATGCGCATGCGCCGAAGCCTGCGTTGACGGGGGCGTCCCATCGGCGCGAGCCGGTGCGCGAGTCGACGAGGACGTAGTTGCGGCGGATGCCCGCGGTGTAGGAGACGAGCCATTCGCCTCGATGCACGTCGGCGATCGTGATGTCGCCGTCTCCCGTGAGGCCCGGCAGCGACGTGTCGTCGAGCGTCCACTGCTCGGTCGGCGCGGTGGAGTACTCCTCGAGGACACCGTGCTGAGCGTCGTCGCTCGACACGGAGTCGCCCGGCATCAAGACGATCCCCGCGGTCGCGACGAGGGCGGCCGCACCGAGCACGGCGGCCGTCCCCATCCCGAACGGCAAGCGTGCGAACGTGTTCCGAAGCGACATGCGATCAGTACATCACGCGGCGGGGAGCGGCTCGGCGTTCCGAGCTTTCAGCAGCAACGTCATCTGGCCGATCTCGTCGCCCTGTTCGGTGATCATCGCCAGTGCGAGACGGCGGGTGGCGGCCGAGGCCTCGTCGGAGTTCTGCGCTGCGGTGGCCATCTCGATCCCGCCCCGGTGATGGCGGATCATCAACTGGAGGAACCACACCTCGGCGTCCCGTCCCCGTGACTCGGCCAGTGTGGCGAGGTCGTCGGAGGAGGCGAAGCCGGGCATCGGCGGGGCGTCGTCGTTCATCGGCGAGGGCCCGGCGTGCCCGCCGTGCTCCGACGGATTCATCCACGACATCGGTGTGTCGGTGGTGAGCGGTTCGCCGAACCAGTCGAGCCACCCACGCATCGTGGCGGCCTCGGCCGTCTGTGTGACGACGATGCGGTCGGCGAGCCCCCGGACATCCGGCGCGACATCGCGCGAGAGGGTCTGCGACATGAGGATCGCCTGGTCGTGGTGCACGCTCATGTCCTGCGCGAAGCCGACGTCGGCCGGCTTCGGCTCGTGAGAACGCGCCTCCGCCCGGTGGTTCTCCCATGCGATGCCCGCGAACAGGCCGGCCAGCACGAGCAGCACGGCGACGCCGACCGCGCAGACGGCGGTCATCACGCGGCGGGTCATCCGATGGTCGACTCCTGGTCGGCGGGCGGCGTGTAGATCCGCGGACTCAGCGCGAGAGCGTAGAAGCCGCCGTCGGCGCATGTCGTCCACACCTGTCGCCCGTGGAACTCGGGCGGGGAGAAGCACCAGTCGGTGGACATGTCGCCGCCGACGACCATTCCCGAACGGGGACCGAGAGCGTCCGACAGCTTCACCTTGCCGTGGACGATCGACATCCCGAGGCTGAGGAACTCGATCGCGGGGACGCCGATGATCGATCCGAGGACGTGCGGTGAGTTCGGCAGGTCGGCGATCGTCGAGTTCTTCTGTGCGGGCGGGTTGTAGTAGCCGATCTCCGAGATCCGCCTCAGGTTCTTGATGTCGAAGACGCGGATGCCCGACGACTCCCACGAGCACGCGAGCGTCGTCGGCTCGTTCGGTCGATCGACGGCGCAGTAGTGGGGATTCGACGAGAACAGGCTGCCGCCCATCGACGAGCGGAGGTTCACATCGAGGTTCTCGGGGAGATTCGCCTCGAGTTTGATCTGTGCGACGTACTTCGGGGCGTTCACTTTCGTAACGTCGAACACCTTGACGCCTCCGGACCCGCCCTCGTCCGCGGTGATGATGTGCGGGCGGCCGTCGATCGTCACCGGGATCGAGTGCTGATTGAGCTGTCCGTCCGGCCAGAAGTACGCGGCGATGTGCCGCACCTGCGGGAATCGTGCGCGGCGCTGCACCGAACTGATGTCGAGAACGGTGATGCCCGCCATGTTCGACAGGTACATCCGGTTGCCGTCGGGCGAGATGCCGAAGCCGTGGCCGAGGAAGCTGTGCAGACCCTGCCAGATGACGCGCGGCGACCGCGGGTTCGAGATGTCGATGGCGCTCAGGTGGCCGGGGAACACCCCGGACGCCCAGTAGGTGCGACCGTCGGGCGAGAATCCGCCTTCATGCGAGGTGAACGGCAGCGGCGTGGCGGTGCCCGGTCCGGAGTTCAGGAGCTTGGGGCGCTCGCAGTCGGAGATGTCGTACACCGCGAAATACCCGCCGCCCCACAACAGGGGAACGGCGGTGGCGGCCAGCAGTTTGCGTGCGCGATTGACCTTCAGTGTCTCCCAGGTGCCGCCGCGCATCGCGGGTGCGGTGAGCGATCCGACCACCGTGGGCTTCGAGGGGTCGGCGACGTTCACCACCTGGACGCCGGGCTGGCGCATGATGTTGTTGCCGGGGAACAGGCTGCCCGTGTAGCTGCAGTGGTCGTACGTGGCCGAGACGATGCCGCCGCCCGAGCCCCGGACGCCGCCCACCTTGGTCACGTTGCACCGATAACCCTGACGCGAGCGACCCGAGCTCCGGTCCTCGGCGCTCACCAGTCCCTGGATCCCCTTCTCGGGGAGGGAGCCGGGACCGCAGTCCGCGCGGTCGACCGCGACGTCGGAGATGTCGGGGAAGATGTGCCCGCCTGCGTCGGCGCGGGGTGCGACGACCGTCGAACCGATGAGAGTGGCGATCACGGCGAGCACAACCGCGGCCCGTCGTCGTAAGCCTGCTGTCCGCACTCGTTCGATCCGCATCCCCGGCCCCCACTCGCTCGATGTGATCGATTCGGACGCTAACACCGCGACCTGCACGATGTGGTCTGTTCGGGCCGATCCGAGGCGTCCTGCGGCGGCCTTGAGTCACGTTCGCTCACGGCGTACAGGGCCGGGAACATCGTGCCTGCGTG
>JASLJL010000046.1 GCA_030152405.1 Gordonia sp. (in: high G+C Gram-positive bacteria)
CGTCCTGCCTGCGCGTCCGGTGGAGACGATCGCCGCGGGCGGCGGCGCCGGGATCCCACTGCTCGCCGGGTGGAACGCCGACGAGTTCCACTTCTTCCTCGCCCCGACCGGTGTCGTCGCGCACATCACCGAGGAGGCGGCCGCAGGCGTCCTCGACCGCGCCGGGGTGGGCACCGAGCGATTCGCCGCACTCGTGGCGGGAGGCGCGACGCCGGGCGACGCGCTGTGCGCGGAACTGACCCGCAGCGGATTCTCCGACCCGACGATCGCGATCGCCGACGCCCGCCCCGACAGTCCGACTCACCTCTACGAGTTCGGACGGCACAGTCCGGTCGGCGGCATCCGAGCAGGTCACGCCGTCGAGATTCCCTACGTGTTCGATCACCTCGACGACGCGCACTCGCTCGTCGGCGACACCCCGGACCAGACGCTCGCCACCCGGATGCACGCCGCGTGGACGTCGTTCGTGATGTCCGGAGACCCCGGTTGGGGACCTCACGTCGCAGGCGCGCAGCCGCATCTGTTCGTCTGACGTCAGCGCAGAGTGGCCGGGCGCACGACCATGACCGAGCTCGCTCGGCGGCCCTTCTCCTGGACCAGCGCGATCGCCTGCCCGGACGGGTCGACGACCGTGTAGACGCCCTTCATCCCGACCGGCTCCAACCAGCGGCCTTGGCTGATCGACTCCGCATCGTCGTCGGTGATCTCGCGCAGTGGGAAGCACAGCTTCGCGGCGTCGTCGATGCCGAGGCTCAGGCCGGGTTCGGCGGTCACCGCGTCCATCGTCCTGGCGTGCTCCAGAGTGAACGGCCCGACCGCCGTGCGCCGGAGCGCCGTCAGGTGTCCGCCGACGCCGAACTCCGCGCCGAGATCGCGTGCGAGCGAGCGGATGTACGTGCCCGACGAGCAGTCCACCTCCACGTCGAGGTCGATGTAGGGGCCGTCGCGGCGGGTCGCGATCACGTCGAAACGAGACACTGTCACTGGGCGAGCGGCGAGTTCGAACTCCTCCCCCGTGCGCATCAGGGTGTGCGCCCGTCGGCCGTCGACCTTGATCGCGCTCACCTTGGCGGGCACCTGCTGGATGTCGCCGGTCAGATCGGCGACCCCGGCCGCGATCTGCTCGTCGGTGACGGCGCTCGCGTCTGCCGACTCGAGGACCTCGCCCTCGGCGTCGTCGGTGTCCGTGCTCTGGCCGAGACGGATGGTCGCGGCATACGACTTCGTCGTCAACGACAGCAGGCCGAGCAGCTTGGTGGCCCGTTCGACGCCGATCACGAGGACGCCGGTCGCCATCGGGTCGAGTGTCCCCGCGTGACCCACCTTGCGCGTCTGGAAAGCCTTGCGAGTCTTGGCGACGACGTCGTGGCTGGTGACTCCGGCCGCCTTGTCGACGACGAGCAGACCTGCGTTCTCGATGCTGGTGTCGGCCATCAGGTCAGCGCGATCGTCGTGAGGATCAGACCGTCGGTGACGGCCCAACGGCCCGGAAGCGTCAAGAGCGGGTCTCCCCCGTCGATCGTGGCGCCGTCGATCAGAATCGTCGAGGTGAACGTGCCCGACAACTCATCGGTGTCGGCGTCGCGCGTGAAGGTGATGTGGGCGTCTTCGAATCCGAGCCAGCGCTGGGTGATCGGGAACCAGGCCTTGTAGGTGGCCTCCTTGGCGCAGAACAGCAGTCGATCCCAGTGCAGATCGGTGTCGCGGGTGGCGAGGACGTCACGTTCGGCCTGGATCGACGTGTGGTCGAGAACGCCGTCCGGCAGCGCAAGATGCGGCTCGGCGTCGATCCCGAGCGAGCGGATCTGCATCGTGTAGGCGGCGACGGCGGCGCGGTAGCCGTCGCAGTGCGTCATGCTGCCGACGATCTGGTTGGGCCACAACGGCATTCCGCGTTCGCCGCGCAGAATCGGGACCGGGTCGTAGCCGAGCTGTCCAAGGGCTTGCCGGGCGCAGTGTCGGGCCGTGATGAACTCTCGGCGACGCTTCTCCACCGCCTGCGAGATGAGGCTCTCTTCGGCGGGCATGGCTGTCAGTCCGGGAGGGTCGCCGAAGGTTTCGGCGGCGCCCACGCCGGACGGCACGAGTCGCGAGATCATGCGATCGATTTTGCCATGATCACTCGCCGCGCTTGGCGCGCCGTTCCTCGATCCGCTTGCGGAACTCGGCGGCCTTCTCCTCGTAGTCGGGCGGCAGATCGAAGCGCGCCCCGTGTTCGGGCAGCGATTCCGGCGTGACTCCGCCGTCCGGGACGATCGGACGCAGCAGCGGATGAGGCAGGCCGCGGCGCTTCCACTCGCGGGGATATCCGACCGACACCTCTTCGAAACGAACTCCGTCATACCAGGTGGTCCGCGGAATGTGCAGGTGACCGTACACGCTGCACGCGGCGTTGAACCGGGTGTGCCAGTCCGCCGTCAGCTCGCTGCCGCACCACAACGCGAACTCGGGGTACATCAGCGCGTCGCACGGTTCCCGGCGGAGCGGCCAATGGTTGATCAGCACGGTCTTCTCGGT
>JASLJL010000074.1 GCA_030152405.1 Gordonia sp. (in: high G+C Gram-positive bacteria)
CCGGCGTCGGTGGAGACGCCCGCCGGAATCGCCGGGGCAGGCCCGCACCAGCCGCGGGCCGGTGCCCTGTTGGTCGCTTTTCGCCGATCTGTTGGCAGCTAACTGAATCGCGAGTAACATCGGCTAAGTTACCGACGAGTAGCCGCTAGGGCGGTACTACGCAGGCTGGACCAGACCAGAACGTGGTCACCCACCAAGGCTGGACCGCACCATCTCAGGGAGACAGAAGACATGGGGCATTACAAGAGCAACGTTCGTGACCTGGAGTTCAACCTTTTCGAGGTCCTCGACCTCGAGAAGCCGCTGAGCGAAGGTACGTGGGGCGACCTCGACGCCGACACCGTCAAGAACATGCTCAGCGAGGTCGCGCGGCTCGCCGAGGGACCGCTGGGCGAGTCCTACGCCGACGCCGACCGCAACCCGCCGGTCTTCGATCCGGAGACCCACGAGGCCACCCTCCCCGAGTCCTTCAAGAAGTCCTTCAAGGCGATGTGGGACGCCGAGTGGTACCGCATGGGCCTGAGCGAGGAGATCGGCGGCGTGCCGGTGCCCCGGTCGGTCGTGTGGGCCATCGCCGAGATGATGCTGGGTGCGCAGCCCGCCGCCTTCATGTACCAGGCAGGCCCGTCGTTCGCGGACGTGTTCTTCAAGAACGGCACCGACGAGCAGAAGAAGTGGGCCGAGACCTGCGTCGAGCGCGGCTGGGGCGCCACCATGGTCCTCACCGAGCCGGACGCCGGTTCCGACGTGGGCGCGGGCACCACCAAGGCCACCCTGCAGGAAGACGGCACCTGGCACATCGAGGGCGTGAAGCGCTTCATCACCTCGGCCGACCAGGACATGACCGAGAACATCTTCCACCTCGTCCTCGCACGCCCCGAAGGCGCCGGACCCGGCACCAAGGGCCTGTCGCTGTTCTTCGTGCCGAAGTTCCACTTCGACCACGAGACCGGCGAACTGCAGGACCGCAACGGCGCGTTCGTCACCAACGTCGAGCACAAGATGGGCATCAAGGCCTCGGCCACGTGCGAGGTCAGCTTCGGCCTGCACGGCACCCCGGCCAAGGGCTGGCTCGTCGGCGAGGTCCACTCGGGCATCGCGCAGATGTTCGACGTCATCGAGCACGCTCGCATGATGGTCGGCACCAAGGCCATCTCGACGCTGTCGACCGGCTATCTGAACGCTCTCGAGTACGCCAAGGAGCGCGTGCAGGGCGCCGACCTGACGCAGATGATGGACAAGGCCGCACCGCGTGTCACCATCACCCACCACCCGGACGTCCGCCGTGCGCTGCTCACGCAGAAGTCGTACGCCGAGGGCCTGCGCGCGGTGTACCTGTACACAGCGTCACACCAGGACCCGGAGGCCGCCGCGATCGTCTCCGGCGCGGACGCCGAGCTGGCCCACAAGGTCAACGACCTACTGCTCCCGATTGTCAAGGGCGTCGGCTCCGAGCGCGCCTACGAGAAGCTGACCGAGTCGCTGCAGACTCTCGGCGGCTCGGGCTTCCTGCAGGACTACCCGATCGAGCAGTACATCCGCGACTCGAAGATCGACTCGCTGTACGAGGGCACCACCGCCATCCAGGCGCAGGACTTCTTCTTCCGCAAGATCATCCGCGACAAGGGCCAGGCACTGGCTCACGTCGCGGGCCAGATCCAGCAGTTCATCGACAACGGTGAGGGCTTCGACGACGAGCGCGCACTGCTCAAGACGGCCCTCGAGGACGTCCAGGGCATGGCCGCCAAGCTCACCGGCTGGCTGATGGCCGCTCAGGAGGACCCGAAGCAGCTGTACCTGGTCGGCACCGCCTCGGTCCGCTTCCTCATGTCGGTCGGCGACCTGGTCATCGGCTGGCTCCTGCTCCGCCAGGCAGTCGTCGCCGCAGCGGCTCTCGCGAACGGCGCCTCGGGCGACGACGTCGCGTTCTACCAGGGCAAGATCGCCTCGGCGACGTTCTTCGCGAAGAACATGCTGCCGCAGCTCACCGCGGTGCGCCACATCGTCGAGAACAACGTCGACAACGACCTCATGGAACTCGACGAAGCAGCTTTCTGATCAAGTCCTCACCAGCTTGATCTGAAGAAGAGGGACCCCGCCGACTCATGTCGGCGGGGTCCTTTTCACATTGGCGACGTTTTCCGGCACCAGGACCGAGAACGTCTCCAAGGTTCTGTCGGATCAGGTCGCTACGGCCTCCACTTCACTTGCCGCTCCGCGTCGGACCTCGACTGTGCGGTGCGCGATGTCGGCGGCGACCGTCCGGTCGTGTGTCACGAACACATAAGCCGTGCCGTGATCGCGCTGCAGCCGCGCCAAGATGTCGAGGACGGTCGCCTGCGACACCACGTCGAGCGCCGACACCGCTTCGTCGAGCACCACGATCGCCGGTCGAGAGGCGACCGCCCGAGCGATCGCCACGCGTTGGCTCTGCCCTCCGGACAGCTCGTTCGGGTACCGATCGGCGAACTCCCGACCGAGTCCCACGTCGTCGAGAGCGTCGCGCACACGGTCGGCGCGCTGATCGGTAGTGAGCCCCAGCGACGGATGCAGCGACTCGGCGACGATCCGCTGCACGGTCCATCTCGGATCGAGGGCGGTGAACGGATTCTGTGCGACGAGCTGCACACGTCCCCGTGCGTCGACAGTTCCCGAATCAGGCGACGTCAGCCCGACGAGCACCCGAGCGAGCGTCGACTTCCCCGAGCCGGACGGACCGACGACGGCGACTGTCTCGCCACGATGCAGCGACAAGTCGACGGCGTCGAGCGCGGTCACCACGCCGAATCGCTTGCTCAGCGACGTCGCAGAGAGCACCTCCTTCCGTGGCTCCGGAACCGGCGCGGGCCGACGTCCGCCCGGAATCGCCGCGCGCAACGCCTTGCCCGCCGAACTCGACGGTGACGACACGAGCCGATCGGGAGTCGACGACTCGACCACGCGGCCGCCGTCGAGCACCACGACGCGGTCCGCACGACGTTCGACGACGGTCAGGTCGTGCGTCACGAGCAGGAGCCCGGAGTCGCCGCCCACCTGGGACGTCAACGTGTCGAGCACCTGGTCGGCGACTTCGGCGTCGAGTGCACTCGTCGGTTCGTCGGCGACGATGAGGCCCGGCCGTCCCGCCAGCGCCATCGCGATCAGGACTCGCTGACGCTGGCCGCCCGACACCTCGTGCGGATAGCGCTTCAGGAAGTCCGGCGACAGTCCCACCTCACTCAGACGAGCCCCGGCTTCGCGTTCGGTGTCCGCTGATCCGGAGTGCCGCAACGCCTCCCGGACCTGCACCCCGATCCGCCGCACCGGGTTGAGAGAGCTGCCCGGGTCCTGCGGCACGTAGCCGATCCGATGACCTCTGACAGTGCGCCATCTCTTCGATCCGGGAGCGGGCAGATCCGTGTCCCCCAGGCGCAGACGCTGCGCAGTGACGTGCACGTCTTGCCGATGAAGACCGAGGACGGTCCGCGCGAGAGTCGATTTGCCGCTGCCCGACGCTCCCACGACGGCGACCGTCTCCCCGGGCTCCACCCGGAGATCGACGCCGGCGAGTACCGGCGTCCGTCCGATCGTCACATCGAGTCCGGATATCTCAAGCACGGCTCTCTCCGATCACGCGGGACAGTCGGTAGGCGGCGAGGACGACAGCGGTGATCACCGCGGCGGGCGCCAGTGTGAGCCACCAGGAGTCGGCGAGGAACGCGCGCCCGTCGGCCACCATCGCGCCCCACTCGGGGGCGGGCGGCGGAGGTCCGAAACCGAGGAAGCCGAGGGCTGCGACCGCGAGCACCGCCTGCCCGAACTCCACGGATGCGACGGCTGCGGCCGTCGGCCACAGATGCGGCAGGATGTGGCGCGTGATGACTGTCGGCCGTCGCCAACCGCTGACGGTCGCGGCTTCGACGAACGGGACCGACCGGAGTTGCTGGGTCCGCGCCCGGAGCACTCGGGACGCCCCGGCCACCCCGGCGATGCCGACGGCGACGCCCAGTACGAGGGTCCCTCCGCCGGTCGCCGCGATCACCGTCATCGACAGCAGGAGTGCGGGGACCGCGAGCAGCACGTCCACGAGCCGCATACCGACTCGGTCCGTCCACCCGCCGACGTAGCCCGTCGTCACTCCGATCACGATCCCGCCTGCGATCGCGACCCCGACGGCGGCGAGCGCGGCCGTCAATGACGCACCGGTTCCGTGCACGACTCGGGTGAACACATCGCGACCGAGCTGATCGGTCCCGAACGGGTGATCGAGAGACGGCGCCTGCAGACGGTCCGCTGGAGCCACTGCGAGCGGATCACCACTGGTCAAGAGACCGGGAGCGACGGCGGCCAGCACCGCGAGCAGCAGGACTGCCCCGGCCACGACGACACTCACCCTCGGACGCCCCAGCCGGCGCACCCACGGCGGCACCGCTCTGTTCCGGAGCGTCACTCCGACGACTCCCGTCACGACAGGCTCCGAGCACGCGGATCGACGAGCGGACCGACGACGTCGACGATCGCGGTGACGATCACGAAGATCACCGCCGACACCACGACCGTCGCGAGCATCACCGGTCCGTCGTGGGCGGCGACCGCCTGCTGGGTGAGTCGCCCCAGACCCGCACGGGAGAACACCGTCTCCACCACCACGGCGCCCGCCAACGCGGAACCGACCAGCACTCCGAGAGCCGACAGAGTCGGCAATGCCGCGGCAGGCGCCACATGGCGCAGATGAACGCTCAGGTCCGACGCTCCGCCTGCCCGTGCGACGTCGACATACGGCTGAGCCGCGGCTTCCCGCATGCCGGATGCCATGAGCTGGCCGAGATAACCGGCGATCGGAACGGCGAGCGTCACGGCCGGCAGCACGGCCGACGCCGCAGTGCGGTCACCGAAGCCGGGGAGCACTCCGAGCCCGAACGCGAACACCTGGATCAAGACCAGACCGACCGCGAAGGTCGGCAGCGACACCAGCACAGACGGGACCTGCCCGACCACGCGCGCCACGATCCCGGTCGGCCGGTACGTCGCGACGAACGCCAGGGCGAACGCGACGACTGCTCCCAGCGCCAGTGCCGAGGCGGCGAGGACCGCCGTCGACGGGAACGCGTCGAGCAACGTGGTGGTGACGGGGCGGCCCGTCACCAGCGAGGTGCCCCAGTCGCCGCGGACGAAGTCCCCGACCGCCGACAGGTACTGCTGCCACAGCGGTCGGTCGAGCCCGTACTGCGCGCGCAGCGCAGCGAGAGTGGCAGGCGACGGCGGAGCCCCGCCGGAGTCGGCGTCGGCCGCGAGCGAGACCGGATCGCCCGGAAGCACCCGCAACACGAGGAAGACGAGAGTGAAGACCGCCCAGACGACGGCGACGCCCGCCACCACGCGAGATCCGACCCGACGCGCCAACGTCCCCGTCATGAGTCCGTGTCTGGGTACTGCAGACGCAGGACTCCGGACGCATCGAAACCGATTCCACCGAATCCCGGCGCGACGGCCGCCACCTGCGACAACTCGACCACCGGAATCGCATACCCGGCCTCGATCAACCGCGTCTGCAGAGTGTCGACGAGACGCAGACGTTCCGCGCGATCTGCGACTCCCGCCTGCTCGGTCAGCAGGGGATCGATCCGAGGATCGAACCCGCGTCGCGAATAGTTCGTGCCCTCGAAGCCCAGCCGCGACCGCAGGATGTCCGGGTCGGCGCGGGTGACGTTGTAGTACACCGCGTCGAAATCGCCTGCCTTACGCCTGGACAGGAAGTCGTCGTTCGACAACGCCGTGATCGTCAGATCGATGCCGACGGCAGCCAGTTGGCGCTGGACCAG
>JASLJL010000144.1 GCA_030152405.1 Gordonia sp. (in: high G+C Gram-positive bacteria)
AGGTCCTTCGTTCAGTACAGAGACAAATGAAATCCCTCCATCTATGTCACCGATCACAATCACAGCCAAGGTGAGGTGCGCGACACGGCACGAAAGCGATGCTTCGCCCTGGAGATCTGGCCGAAGAACGTCGCCGAAAGCTATTTCTTGGGACATGTTTCCGGCACAGTGGACACGTGCTGATCTCCAAACCGATAGCCGAGGGAATCCGGGAGGGCCGCATCACCTGCCAGTTCCGCAGATGGGATGAGCCGCGGGTGAAAGTCGGGTCCACGCAGGTCACGGCGGCGGGAGTCGTCCGATTCACCCGCGTGGCGCGCGTGAACGACGTCGATCGAATCTCCGACAAGTCGGCACGCGCCGCCGGGATGAAGGACGCCGCCGCCCTGCGAAAAGCCCTCGTGCCCAAACCGAACCGGAAGCCGTCACCGCGAGGATCAAAGGGCGGCGACACCGTGTACCGGGTCACGCTCGAATGGGCCGGCGAGGACCCGCGATTGGCACTGCGCGAAGAGATTCCGAGCGCATCGGACCTCGCCGACATCACGGCCCGACTGGCACGACTCGACAGGCGCGACAGCGGCCCGTGGACCCGCGAGATCCTCGAGTGGATACGCGACAATCCGCGAGTCGTGTCCAAAGAGCTCGCCAAGCTGCGCGGCGTCGACCTGCTCCCGATGAAGGTCGACATCCGCAAACTCAAAGCGCTCGGACTGACCATCAGTCACGACGTCGGGTACGAGTTGTCGCCGCGGGGCGCGGCGTATCTGGCGCATCTCGACGCTCGATGAGCGGCGTCAGCGCTCGGCCAGGTAGAGCGCCCTGGCCTCACGGGCGTTCCGGCCACGCAGTTCGTGCAGGACGGAGTGCGGGATGTCGATGAACTCGTAGTCCGCGTCGAGGGCGCCCATCGCGACGGCGATCCATTTCGCATCGTCGACCTGCATGGCGACCACCGCACCGTCGACGTGATCGTCGACCTCGGCGTGACGGCCGATTCGCGCTCGGACGAGATCGGCGTCGGCGTGCACGAGGAGGCGGACCTCGTGCTGATCGCGGCCCGCCCGCAGACTGTTCCGGACATACGCCGCCGCGTCCCCTCCCGGGACCGTCCGCGGACCGAACCGTCGCTTCTCCGGCTTCGCCGCTGCGAGCCGGTCCAACCGGAACGTACGCCAGTCGAGGCGGTCCAAGTCGTACGCGAGCAGATACCAGCGCCGTCCCACCGGAACGAGTCGCAGCGGCTCCACCCGCCTGCGCCCGGGTACCCGCCCGTCGCGAGCGGCCGGTGCGTAGTCGAAGGTGAGCTCAGTCGAATCACGGCAGGCGAGCGCGACCGTCGTGAGGCACTCCGCGTCGAGCGCAGGCGCATCGGCCTCACCCGGCAGTGTCACACTCATCGCACGGACGGCGTCCGCGCGGCGTCGCAATTTCGGCGGCAACACCTGCATCACCTTCGCCAGTGCACGAACCGACGCCTCTGCGAGACCCGCCGCCGGACCGGAGGCCGCACTCCGCAACGCCGCCACGATCGCGACGGCTTCCCCCTCGTCCACCACCAAAGGCGGCAACGAGCCTCCCGGCGCGAGCTGATAACCACCTCCGGAGCCACGCACCGACTCCACCGGGTAGCCGAGTTCACGGAGGCGTTCGACGTCCCGCCGCACGGTCCGCTCAGTGGTGTCGAGGCGGTCTGCGAGCTCGGCCGCCGCCCACAGCCGATGCGCCTGCAGCAGCGCAAGCAGCTTGAGTGTTCGCGTCGTCGTGTCGGCCATACTGCGATCCTCACCCCGATAGCGGACAGAAACAGACCGGAATTCTCTTGAATCTTACCGGACAGATCCTGTCCACATTGCTGCCTAACGTCATCGGTGACCCACAGACCACCCACGGCAGGAGCACCTCGTGAGCACCACCCTAGACAGCCCGGCGCCCAGCGCGCCGACCCTCGATTCCGGCCCTGCGATCAGTGGGCGAGCCCGCACGATCGCCCTCATCTGCCTGCTCGCCGCGTCGTTCATGGAACTCATGGACGCGACCGTCGTGAACGTCGCGCTTCACACACTGCAGGAAGACCTCGGCGCCTCCCCCGCCGCGCTGCAATGGATCGTCGCGGGTTACCCGCTCGCCTACGCGATCGGGTTGATCCTCGGCGCCCGTCTCGGTGACCGCTACGGCAGACGTCGGCTGTTCATCCTCGGCCTCGTCGCCTTCGGAGCCGCGTCCCTCGCCTGTGGTCTCGCTGCGGATCCAGGTCAGCTCGTCACGTTCCGCCTCGTTCAGGGCGCCGCAGCCGCATTGATGGTCCCGCAGGTTCTCACGAACATCCAGGTCCTGTACCCGCCTGCCGAGCGAGGTCGCGCGATGGGCTTGTTCACGTCGGTCATCGGCGTCGCAGCGGTGACCGGCCCGGTGTTGGGGGCGGTGATCACCAATGGCGACTGGTTCGACCTCTCGTGGCGCCCGGCATTCCTCATCAACGTTCCGATCGCGGTCGTGGCAGTGATCGCTGCGCGCATCTTCATCCCGGAAACCCACGCCGAACACCCGGCCCCGATCACTCTGGGCTCTGTCGCACTGCTCGGAGGCTCCCTCGCCGCGATCATGGCTCCGATCACGCTGGGCCCCGAGAATGACTGGCCCGCATGGGGATTCGTCCTGATGGCGCTCGGCGTGGTGGGACTGTTCCTGTTCGGCGCCCGCCAGGTGGTCGCCGAGCGGGCAGGCTCGGTGCCGATGGTCCCGCCGTCGGTGTTCGGCACCCTCTCGTTCCGGTCCGGGCTCGCCGCGTTCGCAGCACTGTCGATCCCGAGCGGCGGCTACTTCCTCGTGCAGTCGCTCCACGTGCAGCTGTCGCAGGGATGGTCGGTGCTGCACACCGGCCTCATGTGGATCCCGTTCTCGTTCGCCGTCCCGATCGTGGCCGACAGGCCTGCCGCGATCG
>JASLJL010000176.1 GCA_030152405.1 Gordonia sp. (in: high G+C Gram-positive bacteria)
CGCCGGAGACGCCCTGAACGGGCGTCCCGTCCTCGGGCACCACGTACACGCCGGCTCCGCCGTCGGCCGCCCGCAGTTTCACCGCGCCCAGCTCGTCGAGGTCGCGGGACAGCGTCGCCTGAGTGGCGTCGACGCCTTCGCTCGCCAGACGTTGCTGGAGTTCGGCTTGGCTGCGAATCGGCTCCGACGCCAGGATCTCCACGATCCGCGAGTGCCTTCCCGCTCGAGTCGTCGCGAGACGTCCGGACTCCGATCCGTCGGTCACTGGTGATCCAACAGCCAGGCGAGCAGCGCCTTCTGTGCGTGCAGCCGGTTCTCCGCCTCGTCGAACACCACGCTCGCGGGCCCGTCGATCACCTCATCGGTGATCTCCTCGCCGCGGTGTGCGGGAAGGCAGTGCATGACGATCGCGTCGGCGTCGGCGAGAGAGAGCAGATCGGCGTTGATCTGGTAAGGCCGGAACGGTCCCACCCGATCGAGACCGTCGGTCTCCTGCCCCATCGAGACCCAGGTGTCGGTCACGAGCACATCGGCGCCCGCCGCCGCGGCCTGCGGGTCGTCGATCACCGCGACGCTGCCGCCTGTCCCCTTGGCCTGCTGCTGCGCCGTCGCGACCATCTCCGGATCGGGACGGAATCCCTCCGGCCCGCTCACCCGCACATGCATGCCGGCGATGGCGCATCCGATCATCAACGAGTTCGCCATGTTGTTCGCGGCGTCGCCCAGATACGTGAGGGTGAGACCGGCGGCCTTCCCTTTGCGCTCGATGATCGTCTGCAGGTCGGCGAGGATCTGACACGGGTGGAACGAGTCGCTGAGTGCGTTGACGACCGGCACCGACGAGAACTCCGCGAGGTCGTCGAGACGGTCCTGGCCGAACGTCCGCCACACGATGGCGTCGACGAACCTCGACAGCACGCGCCCGGTGTCGGCGAGCGACTCGTCGCGCCCCATCTGAGTCGTCGCACCGTCGACGACGACCGCGTGGCCGCCGAGCTGGGCGATGCCGACCTCGAACGAGAATCGGGTCCGCGTCGAGTTCTTGTCGAAGATGACGCCGACGCCCTTCGGACCGGCCAGCGGGCGGTGGGCGAACGGGTCGGCCTTCATCTCCGCGGCGAGTGCGAGCACCTCGGCCTGTTCGGCCGGGCTCAGGTCGTCGTCGCGCAAGAAGTGACGAGTCATGGTTCAGGCCCCTGTGTCTGCCGCGATCGCGGCGTCGAAGATCGCGGGCAGTGCCGAGACGAAGGCTCCGGCCTGGTCGTCGCTCAGAATCAGCGGCGGCGCGAGCCGCAGCACCCCGGGAGCCGGCGCATTGAGCAGGAACCCGGCGGCACGCGCCGCGGCCTCCACCCGTGCCGACAGCGGCCGCGTCAACACGACGCCGAGCAGCAGACCGTCGCCCCGCACGTGATCGACGAGCGGATGACCGAGCGCCTCGATGTCCGAGGCGAGCGCCTTGCCGAGGGAGTCGACTCGACCGCACAGGTCGTGCGCATCGATGTGCTTCAGCACGGCGACAGCGGCCGCGGCGCACGCCGGATTGCCGCCGAACGTGGTGCCGTGCTGCCCCGGGCCGAACAGGTCGGCGGCCGGACCGGTGGCGATGCAGGCACCGATCGGCATGCCTCCGCCGAGCCCCTTCGCGAGTGTCATCACGTCCGGGACCACCCCGACACGCTGATGCGCGAAGTAGGCGCCCGTGCGCGCGACACCGGTCTGGACCTCGTCCAAGATCAGCAGTGCACCCTGCGCAGACGTGATCGACCGTGCGGCCGCGAGATATCCCTCGGGCGGGACGATGACGCCGTTCTCGCCCTGGATGGGTTCGAGGATCACCGCTGCGGTGTCCTCTGAGACGAGCGCTTCGAGAGCTTCCACATCACCGTAGGGGACGAAGTCGACGCCGCCGGGCATCGGCTCGAACGGCGCCCGCTTGGCGGGCTGGCCCGTCATCGCGAGCGCACCCATGGTGCGGCCGTGGAAGCCGCCCTCGGCCGCGATGATCTGCGGCCGACCGGTCCGACGCGCGATCTTGAACGCTGCTTCGTTGGCTTCGGTCCCCGAGTTGCAGACGAACACGCGGCCGTCGTGACCGAACGCCGTCAGCAGCCGTTCGGCGAGTTCGACGACCGGCGGAGCGATGTACAGATTCGACACGTGCCCGAGCGTCGACAGCTGCGACGTGACCGCCTCGACGATCTCCGGGTGCGCGTGTCCGAGCGCGTTCACCGCGATCCCGCCGAGCAGGTCGAGGTACTCCTTGCCGTCGGCGTCGTACACGACCGCGCCTTCGCCACGGACCAACGCCACCGGCGGCGTCCCGTAGTTGTTCATCAGCGATGCGTTCCACCGCTGCTGCAACGGCGCAGTCATGCCGATACTCCTTCGTCAGTGTCTGCGACGACGGCCGTGCCGGCCGTCGACGCGGTGAGCAGTGCTGCGAGGACCGCATGCGGCTCTCGACCGTCGATCACGTGCGCCGCTCCGACGCCCGCCTCGACCGCCCGCAGGCACGCCTCCATCTTGGGGACCATTCCGGCGTCGAGGCTCGGCAAGAGCTTCGCCACCTCACTCGCGGTGATCGAGGAGACCAGCGACGTCCGGTCGGGCCAGTCGGTGTACAGGCCCTCCACGTCGGTCAACATCACCAGGTGGTCCGCGCCCAGCGCCGCGGCGATGGCGCCTGCGGCGGTGTCGGCATTGATGTTGTGGACCACGCCGTCGACGTCGGGAGCGATCGTCGAGATCACCGGAATGCGACCCGCGTCCACCAGGTCGTCGACCGCCGACGTGTCGACGGCCGTGATGTCGCCGACCAGTCCGATGTCGGTCGCCTCGCCGTCGACGATCACGTCGCGGCGTGACGCGGTGAACAGGTGCGCGTCCTCTCCGGTGATCCCGACGGCGTACGGTCCGTGCCGGTTGATGAGACCGACGAGTTCGCGTCCCACCTGGCCGAACAACACCATCCGCGCGACGTCCATCACCTCCGGCGTGGTGACGCGGAAGCCACCGCGGAACTCGCCTTCGAGGCCCAGACGCTTCAGCATCGCCGAGATCTGCGGACCGCCGCCGTGGACGACCACCGGGTGGATCCCGCACGCGCGCAGCAGCACCATGTCGGCGGCGAACGCCGCCTTCAACTCGTCGTCGATCATCGCGTTGCCGCCGTACTTCACGACGACGCGCCGCCCGTGCAGCGCTTGCAGCGCGGGCAACGACTCGGCGATGACACCGGCCTTCTCCAGCGGAGTCTGATCGGTCATGACGAGTACGCCGAGTTCTCTTCGACGTACGCGTGCGACAGGTCGGTCGTCCGGATGGTCGCCGAACCGTCGCCGAGCTTGAGGTCGGCGACCACGTGGATCCGGTCACCCGACAGGTCGACGTCGCGCGCGCCCGGCACACCGGTGCCGTTTTCACAGACCGTCGAGCCGTTGAACGAGACCGCGATCGCGTCCGGGTCGATGATCACCGGCGTCACCCCGATGGCGGCCAGCACCCGACCCCAGTTCGGATCCGAACCGAAGAGCGCCGTCTTCACCAACGAGTCCCGCGCGACCGACCGAGCGATCACCAGCGCGTCGGCGTCGGTCCGCGCACCGGTCACCGTGATCTCCACCCGCTTGGTGACGCCCTCCGCGTCGTTCTGCAATTGCGCTGCGAGATCGTCGCAGACCGCGAACACCGCGTGGTCGAGATTGTCCTGCGACACCTCGATCGCACTCGCACCCGACGACAACAGCAGGACCGTGTCGTTCGTCGACATCGCGCCGTCCACGTCCAGCCGATCGAACGTGCGCGCCGTCGCACGCCGCAGCGCCAGGTCGAGCTGCGCGGGCGTCGCCTTCGCATCCGTGGTGACCACGATCAGCATCGTCGCCAACGAGGGAGCGAGCATGCCCGCTCCCTTCGCCATTCCGCCGACATTCCAACCGCCCGGATGATGCAGCGCGACCTGCTTCGGAATCGTGTCGGTGGTCATGATCGCGTATGCGGCGTCCGTGCCGCCCTCGATGCCCCCGCCCATCTCGTGGACGATCTCCGTCACACCGGCGAGAACCTTGTCCATCGGCAACCGGTCGCCGATCAGACCGGTGGAGCAGACGGCGATCTCGCCCGCGCCAGTCTCCGTGCCCCAATTCGACAGCGCCGCGGCGAGCGCCTCGGCCGTCGCGTGCGTGTCCTGGAAACCCTCCGGGCCCGTGCACGCGTTGGCGCCGCCCGAGTTCAGGATCACCGCGCGCAGTCGTTGCGCGGTCAGCACCTGCTGCGACCAGCGGACCGGAGCGGCCTTCACCTGGTTCGCCGTGAACACGCCCGCAGCGTCGTACTCGGGCCCCTCGTTGAACACGAGCGCCAGATCGGCATTGCCGTTCGCCTTGATCCCGGCCTTGATTCCCGCGGCGCGGAATCCGAGCGGCGCGGTGACACCTTGCCTGCGCACCATGCGGCCACCCGACACCTCGTCGACGAACTCCGCCGGCGTCATCGGCGTATTCGGTGTTCCTGTCGTCACGGCGCAACTCCTACAGTGGTCAAGCCTTCGGTCTCGCCGAAGCCGACGGCGAGGTTCATGGACTGGACGGCGGCGCCGCCCGTCCCCTTGGTCAGATTGTCGACCACGCCGATCGCAGTGAACGTGCCGGTGCGCTCGTCGACAGCGATCCCGATCTGAACCGCATTCGACCCGACGATCGACCCGGTCTCC
>JASLJL010000449.1 GCA_030152405.1 Gordonia sp. (in: high G+C Gram-positive bacteria)
CGAGGCGGGTGGCGGCGACAGAATCGTCGCGGCTCAGGAGATGACCCTCAATCAGGTCCCGGTGGCGAACCGGGCCGCGTATGCGGCGATTCCCGCGAAGATCGACATGGACGGATCGGCGGAGTCGCAGGCGTCGCACAATCCCGACCTCTTCGTGTCGGTCGACTTCGTGGAACCCGGCCTCAACGACGAACTCGCCAAGTTCGCCCCGGTCGCGGTCATGCAGGTGAGCGGCGAGCGGCGTCCGGATTGGAAGGGCCGCTCGAAGGCGGCGGGCGAGATCCTCGGGACGTCGGACAAGATCGCCGAGCTCGAAGCAGCTCTCACGGCACGTCAGGCCGACATCAAGACTCGTTTCGCCGATGTTCTGGCGACGAAGACGATCACGGTGCTCGACTCGTACGAGCGAGGCAACCTGTACGCGTACGGCACGAAGTCGATGGTGGGGACGTTGTTCACCGATGCCGGCGTGCGATTCGCGCCGTCCGTCACAGGCGCAGGCACGTCGCCCGACACGAATCCGGGTGAGTTCGAGTCGTCGTCGGAGAAGCTGGGATCATTCCTCGACGCCGACATCGTTCTGGTGGTGTCCGACTACGACCGGAAGTTCGACGAACTGCAGAACGCGCTCATCACCAACCCGCTGCTCGCGAACTCGGGCAAGCCGGTGCAGTCGCTGGGACTCGGTCAGATCTCGTCGTACGCCCAGGCGCAGTTCATGCTCGACTCTCTGGAGCAGGCATTGGTGAAGGCGCAGAACGCCTGAACCTCATGCTCGATATGCCCCGTGCCGGTCGTCGACGGACCCGGTGCGGGGCATACGGGTGGCCGGAGATCAGGTGGGGGTCGCTCAGTCGGTGAGCGTGGCCAGCTTGACGCCGAGCTTGGCGAGCCACGGCGCGGGGTCGATCTTGAACATCGAACCGGACTTGGGCAGCCACACCTCGAAGTGCAGGTGGGGGCCGGTCGAGAAGCCTTCGTTGCCGACGAGTGCGATCACGTCGCCCGCGGTGACCTTGTCGCCCTTGGAGACGTGCACACCTGCGGACGACATGTGGCCGTACATGGTGATCGTGCCGTCGGCGGCCTTGATCTGAACCCAGTGGCCGTAACCCGACGCGGGGCCGGCGGCGACGACGACGCCGTCGGTCGCGGCGTGGATCGGGGTGCCGAGGGGCGCGGCCATGTCGATGCCGCCGTGGAACGCTCCCCAGCGGGGCGCGTAGGCGGAGGTGAGCTGGTAGTCGCCGTAGTCGATGGGGCTGACCACCTGCGGGCGGCGCGCTGCGGCGTCGGCGGCCGCCTTCGCGGCGGCGATCTTCTTGCCCTGCGTCAGCTGGCTGGTGAAACTGCTCATGTCGGCGGCAGCGTCGGACGGCGCGGTGCCGGGGCCGAGATCATCGGGATTGCCCGCGAGGGCGGGGGCGGCGTCGACCGGTTCGGGAGCGGTAGCGACCGGGGTCCCCTGATCGACTCCGGAGCCGACGATGGCCACGGCGCCTGCTCCCGCGGCGATGGCGACGAGCGCGGTGCGGGCCTTCAGTGCGGACGACGGCGGGCGCAGCCGGTGGCGTCCACCGGGAGTCGCCTCGGTGCGTGCGGTGGCGAGAGCCGCCTCGGTGACGGGAGCCTTCGCGCGGGCGGGCTCGACCTTCGGAGCGACGATGTCGTCGTCGGTCACCGGGATCTCGGTGGTGCGGACGTTTGCGTTGCTGACCTCGTCGGCACGCAGGCCGAGGCGGAGGCCGCGGGACGGAACCGGGATGTCACGGGTGAGGGGTGCGTCGACGACGGAAGAGGCGTCCGCCTCGGTGTACAAAACGCCCCGTGCCGTCAAGTGCTCTTCACCTCGTATCGTGCCCACAGTCTGTGACCATCTCGTTACCAACCTCAACGACGGTAACCAACTGGCCGCCCTAAGTCCACCTTGCGCACGAAGTCAGTGAGATGGGGCACAAGCTTGGGGCTGCTTGGGCTGTGCGGCCCCGGCAGGATTAGAGTCCGATATGGCCCGCGTTACACCGAGGCGGGCGAAACTTACTTCAGATGGTGAGCTGAATGGATCTCTTCGAATACCAGGCGAAGGAACTGTTCGCCAAGCATGGGGTACCCACCACACCCGGTCGGGTGACCGATACTGCCGCCGATGCGCGGGCGATCGCCGAGGAAATCGGCAAGCCCGTCATGATCAAGGCGCAGGTCAAGGTCGGCGGCCGTGGCAAGGCGGGAGGCGTCAAGTACGCCGCCACCCCTGATGACGCACAGACACACGCCGAAAACATTTTGGGCCTCGACATCAAGGGCCATGTCGTCAAGAAGCTCCTCGTCGCTGAAGCCAGCGACATCGCTGAGGAGTACTACATCTCGTTCCTGCTCGATCGGTCCAACCGCACCTACCTGGCCATGTGCTCGGTGGAAGGCGGCATGGAGATCGAGGAAGTCGCAGCGACCAAGCCCGAGCGTCTCGCTCGCATCGCAGTCGACGCCGTCAAGGGCGTCGACCTCGCCTTCGCGCGTGAGATCGCCGAAGCGGGCCACCTGCCCGCCGAGGTCCTCGACGCCGCGGCCGTGACCATCCAGAAGCTGTGGGAGGTCTTCGTCGCCGAAGACACCGTGCTCGTGGAGGTCAATCCGCTGGTCCGCACGCCGGACGACCAGATCCTCGCCCTCGACGGCAAGGTCACGCTGGACGACAACGCCCGCTTCCGGCAGGCGCGTTGGGGCCGGGCGGACGGCGTGTCCGACGATCCCCTGGAGGCCGAGGCGGCCGCCAAGGGCC
>JASLJL010000235.1 GCA_030152405.1 Gordonia sp. (in: high G+C Gram-positive bacteria)
GCCAGCCCGCCGCTGGACTTCCACCTCTCCGACACCTACTTCGTTGTCGCGCACTTCCACTACACGATCTTCGGATCGGTGGTCTTCGCTGGTTTCGCGGCGCTGTACTTCTGGTTCCCGAAGATGACCGGCCGGATGCTCGACGAACGCCTGGGAAAGATCCACTTCTGGACCATGTTCATCGGATTCCACATGACATTCCTGGTCCAGCACTGGCTGGGGAATGCGGGTATGCCCCGTCGATACGCTGACTATCTTCCGAGTGACGGATTCACCGTGCTCAACATGGTGTCGTCGATAGGCTCGCTGATCTTGGGCGTATCCACGCTGTTCGTGGTCTGGAACATCTTCGTCTCATGCCGGTTCGGCGAAGTGGTCACCGTGGACGATCCCTGGGGATTCGGCAACTCCTTGGAGTGGGCCACGACATGCCCGCCTCCGCGTCACAACTTCACCGAACTGCCCCGAATCAGGTCAGAACGCCCGGCCTTCGAGCTGCATTACCCGTTCATGGTCGAACGCATGCGGGCCGAGGCCCATGCCGGCCGCAGACACGGCTGAACGCGAAACGCGCCTCCTGCTCGATGAGCGGGAGGCGCGTTTCACGGGTTGCCGTGGATTCAGTCGATTCGTCGGACAGTGCCCGTCAGATGCGGGTAGCCCTTCTTGCGATTGAGGACCGACACGTCGAAGCCGCCGTCCGTGTGTGACGCGTAGGCGTTGACCTTGGCGGGCAACAGGATCGGCTTGCCGAAGCGAACCGAGTAGACCACTGCGCCGGGCAGCGAGCCTTCGATGTTGGCCAGCGACGCGGCGGCCGTCCACATGCCGTGGGCGATCGCCTGATTGAATCCGAACGCCTTGGCGGTGATGTCCGCCATGTGGATCGGATTGCGGTCGCCGGACGCCTCCGCGTACTTGCGAATCAGACCGAGGTCCACCGACAGCACACGATCGGGCGGGGGAGCCGCCGTCTCCTTGGGCGCCGGTCCTCGTTCGCCGCCGGAGAGGCTCGTCCGCTGCTGCTTCAAGAACGTGCTCGTCTGCCGAGCCACGAGCTCGCGGCCCACGTAGAACTCGGAGATCATGTCGACGAGCATGCCCTTGCGGTGCTCACGCAGGTTCTCCGCGTGCGTCTCGATGGTGAGCGGCTCGTCCACGCTGATCGCACGCAGACGCTCGATCGTGTTCTCGATGTGCACCGAACCGACCGCGCCGAGCGGGAACTTCGGATCGACCATCGCGGACATCGCCAGCGGGAACTGCAGCACGAACAGGTACGTGACCGGCACGGTGGAGCCGAACGGCAGCCCGGTCGCGTGGCAGTAGTCGGCGAGCTGATCAAGATCGATGCGGACGTTCTCGATCCGGAACACCGTGTCGGGGATGACGGCGTCCGCCGCGACACGCGCAGGCTTCCCGATCACCGGCAGCATCGCTGCGACGGCCTTCGGGTAGATCTGTGCGGGTCCCGGTAGGGACGTCAGGGTGACGGTGGTCATCAGGCGCCCAGGAGGCTCTGGCCGCAGACGCGGACCACGTTGCCGGTGACCGCGTTGCTCGCGGGGTTGGCGAAGTAAGCGACGGTCTCGGCGACGTCGACGGTCTGGCCGCCCTGCTGCAGCGAGTTCATGCGGCGACCCACCTCGCGAGTGGCGAGCGGGATGGCGGCGGTCATCGCGGTCTCGATGAAGCCCGGGGCCACGGCGTTGATGGTGATGCCCTTCTTGCCGAGGATCGGAGCGTAGGCGTCGACCAGACCGATGACGCCAGCCTTCGAGGCGCCGTAGTTGGTCTGACCGCGGTTGCCCGCGATGCCCGCGATCGACGAGACGTCGACGACGGCGCCGCCCTTGCGGAGCGCGTCGCGCTCGACGAGCTCGTTGACCAGGGTCTGCGGAGCGATCAGGTTGACGCCGATCACCGAGTTCCAGCGGCCCGAGTCCATGTTGGCGAGCAGCTTGTCGCGGGTGATGCCCGCGTTGTTGACGATGATGTCGAGGCCGCCGTGGCGCTCGAGAACGTGCTCGGCGACCTTGGCGCCCGCATCGTCCGCGGTGACGTCGAGGGGGAGCGCGGTGCCGCCGACACGGTTGGCGGTCTCCGACAGCGCCTCGCCCGCGGCGGGGATGTCGGCGCAGATCACGTGGGCGCCGTCGCGCGAGAGGACCTCGGCGATGGTGGCGCCGATGCCGCGTGCCGCACCGGTGACCAGCGCGACCTTGCCCTCGAGCGGTTTGTCCCAGCTGCCGATCTTGGCGCCGTTCGCGTCACCGACGCGGATCACCTGGGCGTCGACGTACGTCGACTTGGCCGAGAGCAGGAAGCGCAAGGTCGACTCGAGACCCGACAGGCCGGTCTTGGCCTTCGGCGAGACGTAGACGAGCTGGGCCGTCGCGCCGTTGCGGAGTTCCTTGCCGAGCGAACGGGTGAAGCCCTCGAGTGCGCGCTGGGCGACCTGCTCGTCGGGTCCCGAGGTCAGCTCGGGAGTGGTGCCGATGACCACGAAGCGTGCGGAGTTGCCCGCCGAGCGCATGACGGGCGTGAAGAACTCGAAGAGCTGCTCGAGCTCGGCAGCCTTGGTGATGCCGGTGGCGTCGAACACCGCGGCACCGAGCTTGTCGGCGCTGCGGCCGCCCGCGTTGTTCTCGACGAGGGTGTAATCGTCACCGGCGGTGAGGATTTCGCGGATCGGCTCGACGAGGCGTCCCTGACCGCCGAGCAGGACCGGGCCGCCGAGCGCGGGTGCCGACGGCGAGTAGCGACGCAGATGCGGCGGCTGGGGGAGACCGACGCGGCTGGCGATGAATCCGCCTGGGCCGGAATTGACGAAAGACGAGTAGAGATCGGTGTTGCCTGCCACGGCGGGCTCCTTCAGTAGTCGAAGAGTCGATTCGAGGTCTGCCGGTGACGATAGGTCCGTTCGGCGGGTGTGTGCACCGCTCGGGCCTTGTGACGTTCACCGCATACGTCGAGGTCGACATAGAACTTACTCTGGAGTAAGAATGATGACAAGAATGGTCCCCTCGTCGTCAGGAGAACCCGTGGCCTCGTTCACGCCCCGTAAGCCCGAAACCCGCCAGCTGCGTCCCGTCGCGATCGTCGGCGGCAACCGCATCCCGTTCGCGCGCCAGGACAAGGCGTACGCGACCGTCAGCAATCAGGAGATGTTCACCGCGGCGCTCCAAGGTCTGGTGAGCCGTTTCAACCTGCAGGGTGAGCAGCTCGGCATGGTCGCCGGTGGCGCCGTGCTCAAGCACTCGCGCGATTTCAACCTGATCCGCGAGTCGGTGCTCGGCTCGGGCCTGTCCCCGTACACCCCGGCCTTCGACCTGCAGCAGGCCTGCGGCACCGGTCTCCAGGCGATCGCCGCAGTGGCCGACGGCATCGCCTCCGGCCGCTACGACGTCGCCGTCGGCGGCGGCGTCGACACCACGTCCGACGCACCGATCGGCGTCTCCGAGGACATGCGCCGCCAGATGCTCGAAGTGAACCGGGCCAAGAGCACCCCGGATCGCATCAAGGCCGCGCTCGGGCTGGTCGCGAAGCTCGGCATCGAGATCCCGCGCAACGGCGAGCCGCGCACCGGGATGTCGATGGGCGAGCACGCCGCCATCACCGCCAACGAGTTCGGCATCAGCCGCGCCGATCAGGACGAGCTCGCGGCCGCCAGTCACCAGAAGATGGCCGCAGCGTACGACCGCGGTTTCTTCGATGATCTGATCACCCCGTTCCACGGCCTCACCCGCGACGAGAACCTGCGTCCCGGGTCGACCGTCGAGAAGCTCGCCACCCTCAAGCCCGCCTTCGGCGTGAGCCTGGGCGACGCGACGATGACCGCGGGCAACTCGACGCCGCTCACCGACGGTGCGTCGACGGTCCTGCTGGCCAGCGACGAGTGGGCCGCCGAGAAGAAGCTTCCGGTCCTGGCCTACCTGGTCGACACCGAGACCGCGGCCGTCGACTATGTGAACGGCCCGGACGGCCTGCTCATGGCGCCGACCTACGCGGTCCCGCGCCTGCTGGAGCGCAACGGACTCACTCTGCAGGACTTCGACTTCTACGAGATCCACGAGGCGTTCGCCTCCGTCGTCCTGTGCACCCTGCAGGCATGGGAGTCCGACGAGTACTGCCGTGAGCGTCTCGGCCTGGACAAGGCGCTGGGCGCGATCGACCGCAGCAAGCTCAACGTGAACGGCTCCTCGCTGGCGGCGGGTCACCCGTTCGCCGCGACCGGCGGACGCATCATCGCCCAGGCGGCGAAGCAGATCAAGGAGAACGGCGGCGGCCGCGCTCTCGTCTCGATCTGTGCCGCGGGCGGCCAGGGTGTGACCGCGATCGTCGAAGGCTGATCGAACGGTCTCGCGACAGGCCCCGGACCGCTGAATGACGGCGGACCGGGGCTTTTTGCGTGCCGAATGAAGAAGATCTCGGCGAACGTGTAACGCTGCGGTCACCTGGAGCTATAGACCAGATAGCTCCGGCTGAACCGCCAGACCCCCGACCCGGCGGTTCAGCCGGAGTCTTGTCTTGTCATTAGGATCAAGTTCGTTGTGACTTCTTCGAAGCCGCGCCGGAGCGGCGCCAAGCAGATGATCGTGCGAGGACTCCTCGCCGCGGTCATGCTCGTGGCGCTCGTGTTCGCCGTCGAGTACGCGCTCGGGCACGACAAGACGGCCCGCGGTGTCTCGATCGCCGAGTTCGACCTCGGCGACAAGACCGACGCACAGGCGAGAGCCACTCTCGAGCAGATCGCGGTGGTGTCCCACGGGCCGATCACCGTGCGCACCGACTCGGGAACCGCGACCATCGACCCGGCCGAGCTCGGCGCGGAGTTCGACGTCGACGCGACGCTCGCCCGACTCAAAGAGCAGCCGTCCAACCCGTTCACGCGACTCGCCGCGATGTTCGGCGCCCACCGCGAGGTGGCGCCCGTCGTCCACATCGATCGGGCGGCGTTCGACAAGGCGCTCGACAGCCGCAAGCCGGTCCTCGAACAGGCCGCCGTCGAAGGCGGAGTGCACTTCAACGGGCTCACGCCGGTCGCCGACTATCCGGCCACCGGCATGCGGATCGACCGCGACGCGGCGATCACGACGGTCGGGGAGCATTGGCTCGAGGGCGGGCCGGTGGACCTCGAGATGGAGCCGTTCTCGCCGACGGTCGCACGCACCGCGGTCGACGCGACGGTTCGCGACGTCGCACCGGAGGTCACGGCGTCGCCGATCCGGTTGCGCGGACGCGGCCGCGACATCGTCGTCACGCCCCGTGAACTGGGCTCGCTCGTCACGTTCGTGCCCGACGGCAAAGGCGGGCTCGTTTCGCAGGTCAAGGAACACGACGCGCAGAAGCTGCTGTCCACGCGAACCGATCCCACGGAGGCGTCCGCCGTCGATGCGACGTTCCGCCTGGTCGGGGGCAAACCGCAAGTGGTTCCCGCGGTGGAGGGCGCCAAGGTCGACTGGCGCACCACGTCGCGCGATCTCGCCGCGACGTCGATCACCCGCGACCGTTCGCACGAGCTCGACTACACGGTGACCAAGCCGAAGCTGACCACCCGCGCGGCGAAGCGGCTGGGCGTCACCGAGGTGGTCTCCGAGTTCACCACCGGAGGCTTCACCGGACCGTCCGGCG
>JASLJL010000257.1 GCA_030152405.1 Gordonia sp. (in: high G+C Gram-positive bacteria)
GACGTCGTCGCGGCGATCAGCGTGACGACGTCGTTCGTGCCGACGTCGAGAATCGGTGCGGCGACACATGCGATGCCCCGTGTCGACTCCTCGAACTCGTAGGCCACTCCGGTCTCCCGAGCCGCATCGAGCTGTGCGGACAGGAGACCCGGCGCGACGATCGTGCGCGGCGAGAGCCGCGCGAGCGGCCCGCCGAGGACCTCCCGACGCAGTGCCGGATCCGCATGGGCGAGGAGTGCTTTGCCGATGCCTGTGCAGTGCAGCGGCATTCGGCCTCCGGTGCGCGACGGTGCGCTCGCCTGCCGGTGCCCGCCGATCTTGGCCACATACACCACTTCGTGGCCGTCGAGCACTCCGAGATGGACCGTCTCCCTGGTGCGCTGGTACAGGTCTTGAAGGAAGGGCATCGCGATCTCCAGGAGACCGCGTTCAACGGATGCGCGCATCCCGAGTTCGAAGAGACCGCCCGACAGCCGGTAGCCGTTCTCGGTGCGATCGAGCAGCCGCGCGGCCACGAGTTCGCCCGCGAGACGATGCGCCGTCGCCTTGTGCAGACCGGAGCGTCGAACGATCTCGGCGAGGGGGAGCTCGTGGTCGTCCACGGTGAACGAGTGCAGGATCAGCATCACCTTGCCGATGACTGTCTGCGTCTGGTCGTCGCTGCTCACACCTTGATCGTACGGCCGTGTCTCGCTGAGCGAGACGAAGGCCTTTGCAGGGGGACGCGGGCGGGTGACGATCGTCTCATGACTTCTTCCGTTGATCGCGACGTCGCCGAAGACCAGGCGGCACAGCGACTCCTCACCGCACTGCAGACCCGCACCGCTTGCACGCCCGTCCGTGATCTCATCGGCGCCACCGATCTGCCGGCCGCCTACCGCGTCCAGGAACGACTCACCGCCGGCCGGGTTGCGGGCGGCGCGCGAATCGTCGGACGCAAGATCGGGCTCACCTCGGCTGCCGTCCAGGAGCAGATGGGTGTCGACCAGCCCGACTTCGGTGTCCTCTTCGACGACATGGCCTACACCGGCGACGAAGTGGTTCCGATGGACCGTCTCCTTCAGCCGAAGGCAGAGGCCGAGGTCGCGTTCGTCCTGAAGAAGGATCTGGCCGACGGCCCGCTCGACACCGAGCAGATCCGCGACGCCGTCGACTACGGCGTGGCAGCTCTCGAAGTGTGCGACAGCCGGATCGACGGCTGGGACATCGCCTTCGCCGACACCGTCGCCGACAACGCGTCGTCCGGCGTCTACGTGCTCGGCAGCGACCGCAAGACCCTCGACGAGTTCGCGCCCGTCGAGGTCGGCATGCGCATGCTCATCAACGGCGAGGAGGTGTCGACCGGCAACGGTGCGGCCTGTCTCGGTGATCCCCTCAACGCAGTCGCGTGGCTCGCCAAGGCCGCTCGCGACTTCGGCGAGCCTCTACGCGCTGGGCAGGTCATCCTGTCCGGCGCACTCGGTCCCATGCGGCCGATCGAATCCGGTGACGAGGTGACCGTGGAGATCACCGGTCTCGGCACGGTCGTCGCGAAGTTCAGTGAAGGAAACGCACATGAGTAAGAAGACCAAGGTCGCCATCATCGGCTCGGGCAACATCGGCACCGACCTGATGATCAAGGTGATCCGCACGGCGAAGCACCTCGAGATGGGTGCGATGGTCGGCATCGACGCTGAGTCCGACGGCCTCGCCCGGGCCGCCCGGATGGGCGTCCCGACCACCCACGAAGGCGTCGAAGGCCTCGTCAAGATGCCGAACTTCGACGAGATCGAGATCGTGTTCGACGCGACGTCGGCCAAGGCCCACGAGTACAACGCGTCGATCCTGGCTCCGCTCGGCAAGCGTCTCGTCGACCTGACGCCCGCCGCCATCGGCCCGTACGTGGTGCCCGCGGTCAACATCGACGAGCATCTCGACGCCCAGAACGTCAACATGGTCACCTGCGGCGGGCAGGCCACGATCCCGATCGTGGCAGCCGTCTCCCGCGTCGCGCCCGTCGCCTACGCCGAGATCGTCGCGTCCATCGCGTCGAAGTCGGCCGGACCCGGCACCCGCGCGAACATCGACGAGTTCACCGAGACCACGTCGAACGCGATCAAGTCGGTCGGCGGCGCCGTCAACGGCAAGGCCATCATCATCATGAACCCGGCCGAGCCGCCGCTGATCATGCGCGACACGGTGTACGCGCTGGTCGACGCACCCGACCTCGACACGCAGGATCAGATCCGCAACTCGGTGGAGAAGATGGTCGCCGACGTGTCGGCGTACGTCCCCGGTTACCGGCTCAAGCAGAAGGTGCAGATCAATCCGATCTCGGAGACGTCGCCCGTCGGCACCCTGATGGCGGAAGAGCCCGAATCGGCTCCCACCCATCAGGTCTCGGTGTTTCTCGAAGTCGAGGGCGCCGCTCATTACCTCCCGGCCTACGCCGGAAATCTCGACATCATGACCTCGGCCGGCCTCCAGTACGCCGAGCGGATCGCCGCAGTCGCGGCGCAGGAGACTGCAGACTCTGAAGGAGCAGGCGCATGACAAAGATCTTCGTCCAGGACGTCACCCTGCGTGACGGCATGCACGCACTCCGTCACCAGATCAGCACCGACGACGTCAAGCGCATCGTCAGTGCGCTCGACGAGGCGGGCGTCGACGCGATCGAGGTCGCGCACGGCGACGGTCTCGCCGGCGGCTCGGTCAACTACGGCCCTGGTTCCAACACCGACTGGGAGTGGATCGAGGCGGCCGCCAGCGTGCTGAAGAACGCGCGCCTGACCACCCTGCTGCTCCCCGGCGTCGGCACCGTCGAACATCTCGAGAAGGCCTGGGACCTCGGCGTCCGTTCGGTCCGCGTCGCGACGCACTGCACCGAGGCCGACGTCTCCGCGCAGCACATCGCCGCAGCGCGCGAGATCGGCATGGATGTGTCGGGCTTCCTGATGCTGTCGCACATGTCGGAGCCGGAGAAGCTGGCACAGCAGGCCAAGCTGATGGAGTCGTACGGCGCGCACTGCGTGTACATCACCGACTCGGGCGGCCGCCTCACCATGAACGACGTCGTCGCCCGCGTGAAGGCGTACCGCGACGTGCTGAACCCGGAGACGGAGATCGGCATCCACGCGCACGAGAACCTCTCGCTGTCGGTCGCGAACTCCGTGGTCGCCGTCGAGAACGGCGTGTACCGAGTCGACGCGTCGCTCGCCGGTCACGGTGCGGGTGCGGGCAACTGCCCGATCGAGCCCTTCGTGGCCGTCGCGAACCTGTCGGGCTTCGAGCACGGCTGCGACCTGAACAAGCTCGAGGACGCGGCCGACGACATCGTCCGCCCGCTGCAGGATCGTCCGGTCCGTGTGGACCGCGAGACCCTCACCCTCGGCTACGCCGGCGTGTACTCGTCGTTCCTGCGCCATGCCGAGGCCGCTGCGCAGCGCTACGAGCTCGACGTCCGCGACATCCTCACCGTCTGCGGCGAGCGTCGTCTCGTCGGCGGTCAGGAGGACATGATCGTCGACATCGCGCTCACCCTCGTCGAGGAGCGCGAAGAAGCTCAGGCTTCGTAGTTCTGTGATCTACACGCGTATCGTGACCCGTGCGAATCTGGCCGGGTCGGCGCTTACGTGGACGCCCGGCTCGGTCTGCGGGAAGCCGCCCGCGGTGAGGGCGACGGCGACGTCGCCGGTGGCGGTCACCTCGATGTCGATCACCGGGACGGCCGACGTGCCCGGGGTCGCCGTCGGGCCGACGTGCTGGACGGCCGTCGCATGTCCGCCGACGAGTGCCCACACGCGGTTGACGAGTCGGGGACCCAGCACCGCCCACTGCGGGTCGTAATCCTGCACCTCGGTCGGCAGGACGACGGCGCGCTCGGCGGAGACGTTGTCGCGCAAGGGGATCAGGCGGTCGTTCCACACGGCGAGGGCCTGCTCCGCGAGGGCGTCCGGCGTTCCGGAATTGTCCAGCCAGACGTCGGCGACGGCGCGGCGCTGCTCGTCGGTCGCCTGCGCGGCGATCCGTGCGCGCGCATCGTCCGGGTCCATGCCGCGCAGGGTCGTCAGGCGTTCGAACCGGGTGTCGGCGTCGGCGTGCACAACTGCGACGACGTGATAGAACGGCGCCATGTGGCCCTCCACCAGGAGCGGGACGTCGTGAAGGATGACGGCGTCGGCCGGGGCCGCGTCGGTCAGCTCCTGCGTTCGCGCGCCGATCAGCGGATGCGTGATCCCGTTGAGCTTCTGCCGGCTGTCGTCGTCGACGAACGCGCGAGCGGCCAGGGCCGGGCGGTTCAGGGCACCGGCGTCGTCGAGGATGTCGGGGCCGAAGGCGTCGACGAGCTGTGCCAGGCCCACCGAACCGGGCTCGACCACTTCGCGCGCGATCTTGTCCGCGTCGATGTGATACGCGCCGTTGTCGATGAACGTCTTGGCAACCGTCGATTTTCCGGCGCCGATGCCGCCGGTGAGTCCCACTCTGATCACGGATGCCAGTGTGTCAGATCACGTCTGGCGACGCCTCTCAGGACGTCAGCCGAAGAACGACGCCGGGTCGATCGCCGAGAGCGGCGTCCACCTCGGGATCGTCTCCGCCTCCGGTGGTGAGTCGACGGATTCGTGGAAGCCGCGGAGTTGCAGCGCGAGGCGCGGATCCTCGTCGACGCGCCGGACGGTGTCGTACAGAAGGGTCAGAACGTGAATGCACCGAGCGGTTCGTGCCTTGCAGGAGCAGTCGGTGACCGCCAATTCGGGTGTGCCCGCCGATGCCGCGAGCGTGTCGTCCGTCAATGCGGCGGCCGTCGGGGCGGGGCCGACGACGGCGGCCAGACTCTCCGCGGTCGACCGCTCCATCGCGGTGAACTCCAGGTAGGCGACCGACGCCGAACCGCCGCGAACGATGGTTCCGCGGATCAGTCGGCCGTCGACGACTACATCGGTGACCGAGTTCCGCGCCAGACTGCGGGCGCGGGGGAGCATGGGTTCGGGTCTGGTGATGCTCGTGGGCTCCGCGATGCGGAGGAACGCTCGGCCCCACGCGGTGTAGCCGTATTCGGCCGTCGTGGTGGTCACGCGGTCTCCTCTCGGTTGCGGCGGAGAACTTCGATCAGTCGCTCGTCGGACAACTCCGTCAGCACCGACAGCGCGCCGGCATCGGCGTCGAGATCGAGCGCCGACTTCCGGTCATGCATGTCGGCTATGTGCTCCTCGACGGTGCCCGCAGTGGTCAACGTCGTCACCGTGACGACTCGATCCTGGCCGATGCGGTGCACGCGGTCGGTCGCCTGCGCCTCGACTGCCGGATTCCACCAGCGGTCGAAGTGCACCACGTCGGCCGCCCGCGTCAACGTGAGCCCGGTGCCCGCCGCTTTGAGGCTGGCGACGAGCACCCCGCAGCCGTGGCCGGCCTGGTAGTCGTCGACGATTCGATCCCGCTCGGTCCGCGACAGTCCGCCGTGGAGGAAGGGCACGCGGGCGCCCAACGCCTCGCCGAAGTGCGCGGCGAGCAGGTCGCCGGTCTCCCGGTACTGCGTGAACACGACGGTGGGGCTGTCGTTGTCGACGTTCGTCAACACGATGTCGGTGGCGACGTCCAACTTGCCGGACCGTCCGTCGATCTCGGACGGTCGTCCGGCGCCCGAGAGAACAGGGTGATTGCACACCTGCTTGAGCTTGGTGAGCGCCGCGAGAATCGCACCGCGTCGCCCGATCCCGTCACCGAAGCCGTCGTCGGCGGCTCGATCGAGGATCGCGTCGTAGAGTCGTCCCTGCTCATCGGAGAGATCGCACTCGACGTCGATGTGGATCTTCGGCCCCAGGCTGGCCGCCACGTCGGACTTGGTTCTGCGGAGCACCCTGCCCGAGATCGCGTCGTGCATGCGGAGCTTCGCGCCCGACGATCCGGCCAGGATCGGCGA